>CAZTJY010000069.1:0-21513 GCA_964613725.1 uncultured Parapedobacter sp.
CATGTACTCTCTACGCTCTTTCATAACCTTATTATTTTGGGCGTAAAACTACAGCGGATCAATTAATCAGAAAATATGTACTTGGTCGGACGGATACGGCAGGAGTATCCATCATGAACACGGCAAAGGAAGACCCGAAAGACCCCAACATGCAGCCCGTGCATGGTATTGCAATAGCGGATTATGCCGCTGGTGCCGCCAAAATCGGCGAAGGCTGTTCAAAAGAACAAGTGTGTGCGGCCCTGGGTGTAGAACGACCTATGTGGGATGAAGCGGAAACCACCTGGAACAACCGCATGCGAAGCGACATGACCTACAACGTTGTGAATGTCTATTCCGGTTACTTCGGCAAGGCATCTGAACATGGGAGGCTTGGAAAACTCGTGCCTGAAAATGCACCGGCTACCGCCGTTCCTATCGGGGAAGCGACGGCCCATTTGGAGCGACTGGCAACCGACAAGCATTACTTTTTTGAAATCCAAGCCGCGCTGGAAGCCGCCTATGCTAATGGAATGGATGGTGCACAATGGTTAATCGATAACCTTGGCCTCACCGTGGCGCAGGTTAACGGTGCTGGCACAAAGTATATGAACGACTTCAACACCATAGCCGAGATGATGGATTTCCAGGATAAAAAGAAAGCGGAATACAGCGAGCGCTTCGCGAAGGAAAACAACACGGGCGGTATCGTAGACGATATCAATTTTTAAGGGGGACGGGAGACCGAAGTTCCGCCTCCCTAAACGTTGAACCGGAAGTGCATGATATCGCCGTCTTGCACGATATACCCCTTTCCTTCGACACCAAGTTTGCCGGCCTCTTTTACGGCTGCTTCCGAGCCGTACTGGATGAAGTCGTCGTATTTGATGACTTCAGCCCGGATAAACCCTTTTTCGAAGTCGGTATGGATGACGCCGGCAGCCTGGGGGGCGGTAAACCCGGTTTCGATGGTCCACGCACGTACTTCCTGCACACCCGCTGTAAAATAAGTCGCTAAGTTCAGGAGCTTATAAGCCGCGCGGATGAGCTTATTCACGCCCGATTCGTCCAACCCGAGGTCTTCGAGAAAGAGTTGACGTTCTTCGTAGCTTTCCAGCTGGGTAATTTCCGACTCGATCTGCGCGGAAATGATCAACAGCTCCGCATCTTCTTCCTTTATTGCCTCGCGTACCCGGTCTACATAAGCGTTTCCGGCCGTGACAGACGCTTCGTCAACATTGCACACGTAAAGGATGGGCTTCACGGTAAGCAGCGACAGGTCGCTGATAAATTCGAAATCCTCCTTCGTAATCGGTGCGGTGCGCGCCGACTTGCCAGCTTCGAGGTGGTTTTTCACCACGGACAGGATTTCGTAGCTTCGCTTCGCTTCTTTATCATTGCCGGTCTTGGCCTGCTTTTCTACTTTCTGGAGGCGTTTCGTCACCGTATCCAAATCCTTCAACTGCAATTCCGTGTCGATGATTTCTTTGTCGCGTACGGGATCAACCGACCCATCCACATGCACCACGTTGCCATCGTCAAAACAGCGCAGCACGTGGATAATCGCATCGGTGTTACGAATGTTGCCGAGGAACTGGTTGCCGAGCCCTTCACCTTTGCTGGCGCCTTTCACCAACCCGGCGATATCAACGATTTCGATGGTGTTGGGTACCACACGCTGCGGCTTTACCAATTCGGCAAGTTTATTCAACCGCTCGTCGGGCACGGTAATGACGCCCACATTCGGCTCGATGGTGCAAAATGGAAAATTGGCTGCCTGTGCTTTCGCATTGGAAAGGCAGTTGAATAAGGTAGATTTGCCCACATTCGGTAGGCCAACGATGCCGCACTGTAATGCCATGAATTGTCGAATTTTTAAAAACGGGACAAAGGTAACAATTAGTATTGTCTTTAAGTACTATCTTTGAAGAAGCATGAAGTGGATCAAAGTAGCCGAAGAAGCCATTCCCGGTACGGACGGTGTCCGTAAAGTGAAGATTGCCGGTAAGCGTATCTGTATTATACGTGATAGTGGTAAATTGCATGCAACCTCCGCACGCTGCCCCCATGCCGGCGCGGACCTTTCCGGCGGCTGGTGTGAAGAAAACCGGCTGATTTGCCCATACCATCGGCATGCGTTCAGTCTGGAGACGGGTAAGGGCGACCCCGGACAGGGAGATTACATCACGGTGTATCCGCTGGAGGAACGAGACGAAGGATGGTTTATCTGTTTGAAAGAAAGCTGGTTGAGTAAATTGTTTTAACCCGTTATTTCCTGCGGTATCTTCTGCCCGGATAACGCTGCGATAACATTGCGTGCGGCTGTGCTTGCCATGGCATCCCGGGTTTCCACGGTTGCCGAACCAATGTGGGGCAATACACAAACATTGGGCATGGTCAACAATGGATTATCGAATTGCATGGGTTCGGGATTGGTGACATCCAACCCCGCTCCCCAGATTTCCTTTTGGTTGAGTGCTGCAATCAGGTCACCTTCGTTATGCAGGCCACCACGACCGGTATTGATGAATATGGCGGTGGGTTTCATCTTACGGAATGCCTCCCGGTTGAACTTTCCGCTAGTCTCTTCCGAAAGGTTGGCATGGACGGATAACACATCGCTCTGTTCAAGCAGTGTATCAAAAGCTACATGTGCTGCATCTAACTGCGCTTCCAGTGCGGGGCGGGGCGACCGGTTATGGTAGATGACCTTCATGCCATAGAGTAGCTGGGCTTTTTTTGCCGTTTCAAAACCAATCTTTCCGAGTCCGAAAATACCCAATGTTTTGCCATATAGCTCGACGCCTAGTTTTTCGGTGGGGAGGGCAAACCCCCACTTGTTCTTGATGATTTGCTGCGACAGATGAAATGCATTACGCGAGACAGCGAGCATCAGTAAGAGGGCAACATCTGCTGTGGCACGGCTCAGCACACCGGGGGTGTTACTAACCGGTACACCATATTGCTTTGCCGCATCAATGGCGATTTGGTCATACCCGGCACTCATCAGTGCCACCACCTTAAGGTGGGCGCATCGGCGGAAGAAAAGCTCCGTTAATTTGACCGAATTTGCATACAAAAGTGCGTCTTGATCGGCGCACTTAACAATCAACTCTTCTTCGGAAAGCGGACGACGCTCCTTGTTTATCGTTACGGTATATCCCTGTGCTTCCAATAGGTCGATTCCTGTTTGGGGGATTTGGATGGAAATGAAAACGTTCATGGTGCACAAGTTACAGATACTTTTTCAGGTTACGTTGTACAGCTTCATGACGGAGTGTCAAAGCCTGCATCCCAAACCAAATGTAACAAAGAACCATGCTTTTGAAACAAATACCGGTGTTATAACGCCTGTTATCTGTATAGTTTTGTAATCGTTGCACCGGTACGGTGAACCAATTGATGTTAAATAGATAAACGAATTATGATCAAAAGAAATCGTGACGGGGAAAGGCCATGGCGCAAGGCGTGGGAAAAATCAGTAAACCATGTGTCATCATGTGCATGGGTGCTTTGGATGTTGATGATAGTTGTCATCGGTACCACCGCGTGCAGCAATACCCGTACGGGCCCGCCTCGGGTGTTGGTTTTCAGTAAAACGGCGGCGTTTTATCATGAATCTATCCCGGCAGGTAATAGGGCACTGATGGAACTTGGCAAAGAACACGGATTTGAAGTGGACACCACAACCAATGCAGGATGGTTTAACGAGGATACCTTGAAGAACTATTCTGCGGTGGTCTTTCTAAGTACCACAGGTGATGTGCTCAATCACCAACAAGAGGTGGCGTTTGAACGATACATTCAGGCTGGTGGCGGGTATGTGGGCATACATGCGGCGTCAGACTGCGAATACGACTGGGGATGGTATGGTCGGATGACGGGTGCATATTTTAAAAATCATCCGCACCCACAACCAGCCACGTTGCATGTGGTCGATTCGCTGCATCCGGCTACGAAAGGTCTTCCTTCAACGTTCACCTATGACGACGAATGGTATAATTTCTCACGTATGAATCCGGATGTCAATGTGCTGCTGACAATAGACGAGACCACTTACCGCGGTGGGCAGCACGGCGATGTTCACCCCATGGCTTGGTACCACGAGTATGGCGGTGGTCGTGCTTTCTTTACGGCCCTCGGTCACTCGGAGGCCTCGTTTTCAGACCCATTGCACCTGAAACATTTCCTCGGCGGCATTCAGTACGCGATTGGCGAAAATAAAAAATTGGATTACCGCAAAGCGACAACCCAGCCATCACCTGAACGGCAACGTTTTATAAAGACCCAACTCCTGCACGGTGAGTTGTATGAACCCACGGAGATGGCGATATTGCCAAATCTGGATATCTTAATTGCCCAACGAAGAGGTGCGTTAATGCTGTTCAACCAGGAGCAGGGAACGATCAAACAAGTGGGACAGTTGGATGTTTATCATCAAACTGATGTTCCGGGTGTGAACGCTGAAGAGGGTTTTCTCGGGCTCGCTCTGGATCCAGATTTTGAAAAAAATCAATTTGTTTATGCATACTATAGCCCTATCGATACATCGGTAAACCGATTGTCGCGATTTGTTTATGGCACAAATAGCGATACACTCGATTATGCATCGGAGCAGGTTATTCTCGAACTTTACTCGCAGCGGGATATCTGTTGCCATACGGGAGGGTCGATCGCCTTTGGACCCGACGGATTACTATACCTGTCAACAGGCGATAATTCTACGCCGTTTAACCAACCCGACCCCTCCCCCTTCAAAAACAACGGTTTTGCGCCCTTGGATGGTAGACCGGGTTATGAGCAATACGACGCCCGGCGCTCTTCCGCAAACACAAATGATCTTCGCGGGAAGATTCTTCGTATAAACGTATTGCCAGATGGGAGCTATGAGATACCGAAGGGTAACCTTTTCCAACCGGGAACCGCAATGACGCGTCCCGAAATTTATGTGATGGGTAACCGGAACCCCTATCGGATTTCGGTCGATCAGCTAACCGGCCACCTTTATTGGGGTGACGTAGGCCCCGATGCGAATAACGATAGCTGGCGAGCACGGGGTCCAAGGGGCTACGATGAGATAAATCAGGCACGCGGGGCCGGTTTTTATGGATGGCCTTTGTTCATAGGTGATAACTATCCTTACCGCCAATTCGATTATGCGACCGGGCGGTCGGGCGATGTATTTGATGCGGAGAAACCCCTTAACAATTCACCCAATAATACCGGGTTAGAAGTGCTTCCGCCGGCACAACCGGCGTTTATCTGGTATCCGTATGCGGCATCACCCCGTTTCCCCAAAGTGGGTACCGGCGGTCGGAACGCGATGGCGGGGCCTGTTTATTATACAGCACACTACCCGAAGAGCACCCGTTATCCGGATTATTATAACGGTAAGTTGATTATTTATGACTGGATCCGGGGATGGATGAAAGCAGTTTCGATGTTGCCCAACGGCGACTTTGACAAGATGGAGCCGTTTATGGAAGGCGCGACATTTGCCAGTCCAATTGATATGGAACTCGGGAAAGACGGGCGCTTATATGTATTGGAATATGGAAATGGTTGGTTTGCGAAGAATGCAGACGCAGGTATTGCCAGAATCGATTACATCACCGGAAATATTCCCCCGAAGGTGGGGGCCGTCACCGTCGAAAAGTTAAATGGAGATATTCCTTTCACTGTGGTTGCGTCCGTCGAGGCCAGCGATTATGAAGATGATGAGTTGACATACACGTGGCACGTTAACGGCACCATACGCGAGACCAGCCAACCTCAATTAACCTTTACGCTGAATGAAATCGGCGAATTTCCCATCGAGGTCATGGTTTCCGATGGTAAAAGAAAGACTGCCGGAACGTCTATAACCGTATACGCAGGCAATGATAACCCCGACGTGGATATTGCTCTCGCCAATACTTCCGGTACATATTCCCCTGGTGAGGCAATCAATTACGAAATAAAGGTTGATGACAATGGCCGACCGGTTGATGTGGCTAACCTCGTCGTGGCGGTTGATTATGTCAGCGGGAAAGACATGGCTGGCGCTTCAATGGGACACCAACAGGTATCGGACATCGTTATGGGGCGGAACTTGATGCTGGCGTCCGATTGCCAATCGTGTCATAACGTCAACGAGGCTAGTGTTGGCCCCTCATATATGCAGATAGCTAATCGTTACAAAAACGACTGGCAGGCCATGCGTGGGTTAGCAGAAAAAATCATCAACGGCACAAGTGGCAACTGGGGGGAAGTTGCGATGGCAGCGCATCCGGATATGAAAGCGGATGAAGCTCGTAAGATTGTGCGATGGATTATGTCGCTTTCAGACGATGCGACGGCTCGACGTTCATTACCGGCTAAAGGCACCATTATGCCAAAAGTTGCCGGAGCCGCTGACGAAGAGACTGTACTGCGTATCTTTGCTCAGTATACTAACAGTCCTGGCGTAGGGATAAAGCCGCTGTCAGGCTCGAAAACGGTTTACTTGAAGCTCGAAAAAGGGGAATGATAGGCGCTTAAAGATGATAAAGGATAATACTATTGCGACTGATTATGAAAATAAATAGGAAAACTATTGTCTTTGCGGTGATTACGATATGGAGCTTCCCCTGTCACTTCTTGAATGCCTATAGTCAGGAAAGTCCGGAGCGACCTGCATTGAAATTGTGGTATGACGAGCCAGCGGGCGAAATCTGGGAAAATGCGTTGCCTGTCGGGAACGGGTGGTTGGGCGGAATGGTTTACGGCAATGTTGAAAAGGAAACCATCCAATTGAACGAACATACCATCTGGACGGGGAGCCCATATAGAAATGACACACCATTATCTCCCGACTCTTTAGCTGAAATCCGTCGACTTATTTTTTCCGGTCAACGCAAAAGTGCTGAGCAAATGGCGGATAGACTGATGTTCCATAAAAAATCGGCTGGACAGATGTTCCAACCTGCGGGAGCGCTGAGTCTGGAGTTCGCTGGACATGGCGGGTATACCAAATATTACAGGGAGTTGGATATCGAAAATGCGGTGGCTAAAACAACGTATACGGTTGATGGGGTAGAATATAGCCGACAGGTTATCGCCTCTTTTTCTGATCGGGTCATTGTGATACATTTAACCGCAAGCGCACAGGGGGCCATCTCTTTCGTGGCATCCTATACCACGCCGCATGAAAGCGATGCGCTCACGGCAGAAGCAGGGCAGTTGAGCTTTTCCGGTAAAACAAGTGATCATGAAGGCGTTCCTGGGATGGTGAGGTACCAGGGGCTTGTTAGCGTCGTTCCAAAAGGAGGAACTGTCTCTACGGGAGCTGGCAAGGTGACCGTCGAGGAGGCTGATGAAGTGACCATATACATCTCGGTGGCTACCAACTTCAATAATTATCGTGACGTCACGGGCGATGCGTCTGCGCGCGCCACTTCTCACTTAAAGCCAGCGTTAACGAAGGATTTTAAGTCGATGTTGTCTGAACATATCCCGGCCTATCGGAAATATTTTGACCGCGTTGAAATCGATTTGGGAACCAGCGAAGCAGCAAACCAATCCACGGATATACGCCTTGAACGTTTTCGGGATGGCCATGACCCTCAATTTGTGGCATTGTATTTCCAGTTTGGGAGGTACCTGCTGATTTCTTCTTCCCAGCCCGGTGGGCAAGCGGCAAATTTGCAAGGAATTTGGAACCACCGCTTAAATCCTGCGTGGGATAGCAAATATACCATTAATATCAATGCCGAAATGAACTATTGGCCGGCTGAACGAACCAACCTCGCCGAGCTTCATGAGCCTTTTCTGCGCATGGTACGAGAAATGGCCGAAACGGGATCAGAAACAGCGAGGACAATGTATGGTGCCCGCGGATGGATGGCACACCATAACACGGATATTTGGCGGGCTACTGGCCCTGTGGATGGTGCGTTTTGGGGCATATGGAATGGAGGTGGCGCTTGGACCAGTCAGCACCTGTGGGAACATTATCTCTATGGAGGAGACAAGGAATACCTGCGGTCCGTATATCCGATTTTAAAAGGGGCCGCCGAGTTCTATGTCGATTTCCTCGTTGAACATCCAGCCAACGGCTGGTTGGTTGTCAACCCAGGTACATCTCCCGAGAATGCCCCTCAAGGAACCGATGGGTCATCGATAGCGGCAGGTGCAACGATGGACAACCAGTTGGTTTTTGACGTTTTTTCTACAGCTATCCGTGCTGCGACGCTGCTCGGAACGGATTTTGCATTTGCCGATACGCTTGAACGACTCCGGGAACGGCTTCCACCGATGCAAATCGGAAAACACGGCCAGTTGCAGGAATGGATGGATGATCTCGATAGCCCGGACGACAAACATCGCCATATTTCCCATTTATATGGGCTCTTTCCCTCGAACCAGATTTCTGCCTATCGAACCCCCGAACTGTTTAGTGCCGCGAAAACGACGTTAATGCACCGGGGTGATGTTTCCACGGGTTGGAGCATGGGCTGGAAAGTGAATTGGTGGGCCAGGCTGCAAGATGGTAATCATGCGCTTAAGCTCATTCGTGACCAATTAAGCCCGGTGTCGGGAAACAGGGGCGGGGGTACTTATAACAACCTATTCGATGCGCACCCGCCGTTTCAGATCGACGGCAATTTTGGCTGTACTTCTGGCATCGCCGAGATGCTGATGCAAAGTGCTGACGGCGCTGTACATTTACTCCCCGCTTTGCCGGATGAATGGCCGGCGGGGCGTATCAAAGGACTCCGGGCTTTGGGTGGTTTTGAAATCGAAGAACTCACTTGGAAAGACGGGGTAGTAGAGCGGGTGGTTATTCGGTCAAACCTCGGTGGAAACCTAAGACTTCGGTCTCCCAACCTGCTTATTTCAACGAGCGACAAGAAACTGATCGAAGCGTCGGGCCCTAATCCCAATCATTTTTATGATGTTGCCGAAACGCCAAACCCAATCATCAATACGGCTACAGAAATCAACGCCCCCAGCCTACGGCGGGTAACAGGTTATGACTTTCCGACACAGCCAGGAATGACATATGTTTTTGTGGCGACGAAGTGACCAGCTGAAGGTTTAGTGATGATGATGTTTTCCTCGAAGTCCAGCGGTGATTTTACACACTGAACGTATGGTCCGGTCGATGTTAAGCGGTAGTTCTAGCTGAGCGACCGAAACAAATTTGATGCCTTTCCACAGTTGTTTGTAAGTGTTTGGATGACTTTTATGAGTAAAACACTATATTTGTGATATAAGCATCTCGTTGTTGCGGGTGCTTTTATTACCAGATTATAAACTTAGTGCAAAAGCGATGGTTACACGTCACGCGAGGATCGCTCTCCTTTTGATTGTTTGCTTTGTTTTTTCGTTAAAAGCGAAAGGGCAAACCGGGCGGCTTTTTACCGTTGATTCTGACTTGTCGAGCAGCTTGGTTACGGACATCCACCAGGATCGAAGTGGATACATTTGGATTGCCACTGAGGACGGGTTGAATAAATTCGATGGGGTTAAATTTACCACATATAGGCAAAACCAAAACAAGGGCAACTCGATTCTGCATAATATCGTTCGGATTATCACTGAAGATTCGGCGGGGAGGATGTATGTAGGTTACATCAATGGATTGCAGTATTATGATCAAGCAAGGGCGGAATTCCATTCTATTCCATTCGTTCTTCAGGATGGTGTTATTGTCGATGCCCACGTGAAAACGATCATCCAGCGTAAGAATGGCCAATTATTGGTGGGTACTTCTGGGTACGGTTTATTTGAAGTGTTGTCGGAGAATGGTCGCTTATATTGTAGTGAGATGCCTGACGCCGTCCCGAGTGACATGGTCGAAGCGGTATTTGAAGACACGAACGGTGTGCTTTGGGTGTCGACAGAAGATAAAGGGCTCTTCGGAGTCGACGGTGGCGGGCAGAAAAATTACTTCGCCTCGAAAGGTGAAAAAATTGTCATTTCCAGCATGGTTGAAGATAAAAAGGGCACACTTTGGTTTGGTAGTTCGAATCAGGGACTGTTCAAGTACATGGCGTCGGTCGATTCGTTCGATAGGATACGATATCCATCCGATGCCATCTTACCCGTTTCGGATGTCATCGTGACGAACGACAATGACATTTACGTGGCCACAGACGGCCGAGGTGTAAAGTATGTCGATGCGGGTACCGGCGAGCTTGCTGATTTGAACATTCCAGCCCCTACATTCAGTTTTTCCAAATCCAAGATGCATACGATGTTGGAAGATGACGACGGCAATATCTGGATGGGTGTATATCAGAAAGGAGTTTTTGTGTTGCCCGCGCACCGACATCGCTTTGGTTATATAGGTTATAAGTCTGTAAGTAAGGATTTTATAGGCGGAAATTGCGTCATGTCGGTTTTTGAAGATATTGACGGTAAGTTGTGGGTAGGGACTGATAATGACGGATTATACCAATTGGATTCGGCCCTTACAGTCGGTAAACACTACACGGATGGCGATGTCCCGGGCACGGTTATGACCATTTTTGAAGACTCCAAGAAAGGTATGTGGGTGGGCTCATACCTTGACGGATTGGCCCGATTTGATAGGGAAACGGGAAGGTTTAGTTACCCGATTCTGTTAACTGACAAAAATGGTGCGAAGGTCGAGCGTGTTTTTCACATGGCCGAAGATGCGAATCAACAACTTTGGATTGCAACGATGGGGTCGGGGTTGTTTCGACTGGATTTAAAAACGAATGAGGTAGAAAGATACATTGCCAAGGAAAAGACTAAATTCAAGCCGCAAAGCAACCACCTGCCCAATGATTGGATCAATTGTGTACTGGTATCTGGCAAAAAGGTGTATTTTGGAACATACGACGGGTTGGGGTGTCTCGACTTGGAAACGGAAAGTTTTGTTTCCTCATTCGGTAAAAACAGGCTTTTCAGTGACGAAGTCGTTTATTCCCTTTACGACGATAAGCAGGGTAGCCTTTGGGTAGGCACGTCAAAGGGGTTGAAGCGGTTGGATATGGCGAGTCTGGCAGTCGACCAATACGACATGGCGCACGGGCTCCCTAGTAATACCATCTGGTCTATCGAGAGCGATGCGGAAGGTAATATCTGGTTAAGCACGAATCGCGGTATTGCAAAGATGGACGTCCTGAAACAGCAGTTTCTGAATTTTTATTCGGGCGATGGGCTGCAAGGGGATGAATTTATGCGTGGCGTATCGTTGAAGCGACGTGATGGGACACTTTTTTTCGGGGGCCTACATGGGATAAATTATTTTAAGCCTGCCGAAATTCAAATGCAACGCAAGGAACTCGCGGTTCACCTGGTAGATTTCTACATCCATAACAAACCGGTAAGCAAAGGCATGAAATCGGGGCGGTTTAATATTATCGACACGGCCGTACATCATGAGACAGCGTTTCATCTGGCATATCACGATAACTCCTTTACGGTGGAGTTTTCAACAATGGATTTCACCGACTCAGAACGTGTTATCTTTCAATATTCGATGAATGATAACGAGTGGGTGTCTTTGCGGCCTTCAAACAATCGGATAACGTTTGAGAACCTTTCGCATGGTACACATCGGCTTCGTGTCCGCGCCGCGGCAGGCAACACGTTTTCAGCGGTGAACGAGATCGCATTTGTGATACATCCGGTTTGGTTCTTATCTACAACCGCTAAAGGAGGTTACCTGGTGGCTTCGGTATTGGTGGCTGTTTTTATATTTCAAATGGCGAAAACCCGAAAACGTAACCGACGGCAAATGCGTTTGCAGCGCCGAAACCAAGAAATTAACGATGCCAAGTTGCAGCTCTTTGTCAGTATCGCCCACGAAATCCGCACCCCCTTGACATTGATCTTCAGTCCGCTGAAAAAATTAATGCAGATGGATAATCACCGGTCGACAGAATACCTTTACCGAATTATGGATCGGAATGTCCACCGAATGCTTGATTTGGTCAACCAGATGATGGACGTACAAAAAATCGAAAAGGGGTTGATGGTATTGAAATTTGCGCGGGTGGATATGGTCAAATACACGGAAGAAGTATGTGCGCTGTTTGAAGAACAATTTCTTGCCAAAGATATCCATTTCACCCTGCGGTTACCGGAAACGGGTTGCTTTGCTACGGTCGACCCGCTGAATTTCGACAAGGTGTTGGTCAACGTGATTTCTAACGCATGCCGGTTCACCCCGTCGGGCGGTGACATCAGCGTCGAGCTCACTGAAAAAGCATACGGGCGGTTTGGAGCCACATTAACCCTCTCAGTTGCCGATTCCGGGCAGCAAATCGACGAGAAGGAGGTGGACCGTATTTTTGATTGCTTTTATCAGTCTGATCACTATAGGAATCACCATAGTGGTGCCGGAATCGGGCTGTACCTAGCGAAACAGTTAATGGCGTTGCACGGCGGCGACATACGGGCGGAAAACCTAGATCAAGGTGGCTGTAGATTCGTGATGACCTTTCCCCAATCAGGGCCAAAGGACGCGGAGGTCGAAGTGGATTATCCCAGCTTACCCAAATTGAAAGAGGAAACACCGGTACTTGCTGACCTCAGCGCTTCACTAAACCAACAACATGCAAAAAAGGTCGTTGTTGTCGATGATGACCTAGAAATTTTAGCCTATCTTAACGGCGAGCTATCCAGCATGTTCCAGGTCGCTGCATTTTCCGATGGAGAAACAGCCTATAAGTATGCTTTGACTGAAGCACCAGACGTAATTGTAAGCGACGTCATGATGCCGATATTGGACGGCCTATCGTTATGTCAAAAAATAAGGGGCAACCCCAATATAAGCCACATCCCCGTTATCCTACTTACTGCCAAAGTTCATGAAACTGATAATTTAGACGGTCTGGAATGTGGTGCAGATGCGTACATCACAAAGCCCTTCAATGTCGATATCTTGTTGAAAACCATTGAAGGCATAATAAAAAACCGAGAACGGATACGGAAAAATGAGCGAGAACAACGTTTCCAAACGCAATACATTTCGAACGTATCGATAAAAAGCGCCGATGAGAAGCTTTTGGAAAAGATACACCTGCTCATTGAGCAAAACCTCGGCAACCCATTGCTGAGTGTGGAGATGATTTCATCTGAAATAGGGATCAGTCGGGTCCATCTCCATCGGAAATTAAAACAATTGACCAATATGACCACCCGCGACCTGATACGGAATATCCGTTTGAAACAAGCCGCTCAACTGATGAAGAAAAAAGGCCTATCCGTATCGGAGGTTGCGTACGCCGTTGGCTATTCCGACTTGAGCAATTTTTCCCTTTCTTTTAAGCAGATATACGGCATGTCTCCCTCCGCGTATGCGGCCCAAAAGCCCGGGCCCCAGTAAATTACTACACTGGTCCCAGGTCGTGTATCATAAGTTTATCGCTATGTTACATGTCCATGTGTTTTTGCCTATGGCGCCGTACATTCGCTGTTGCGGGTTATAACCCGCTGGGTAGACCAATTATGTCATGGTTTGGAAAATTAGAACCATAATTATGCTCACACGAAGTACACCCTCACCTTCGCACAGGTTGATACCGCCATGACGTGTTCGTAAACAACAAATTTTTAATCAAGAAAAAACGATCAATAAATCTGAATGAACATGATAACCAAACATAAGAATTTAAGGTTAATTACCGCTTTCCTGCTTCTACTCGCAACGATGCCAACGTTGGCTCAACAACAGACAGTGCGTGGTATCGTGCGGGACTCGATGACAAATGAACCCATAGCGGGTGCGGCGGTCAAAGTGGTGGGTACGCAATTGGGTACGTCGACCGACGCAGAAGGTCGGTTCCTGGTTGCCAATGTTTTGGACGGAGCGACACTTGAAATCAGTTTTATCGGATTCGTGTCGAAACAGGTTCCTGTCCAAGGGCGGCGTGTGCTAGAGGTATTCATGGAACCGACCGTTGATCAATTGGAAGAGGTGGTGGTTGTCGGTTACGGTACCCAGAAACGTGCAACAGTAACAGGCGCGGTTAGTTCGATAAAAGGAGACGATATTGCCCAGATACCTGCGCCCAATATTACACACTCCATCGCGGGTCGTCTGCCCGGGGTGAGCATGCGCCCTAATGGTGGGCAACCGGGAGCGGACGATCCCGATATCCATATCCGTGGTATTGTAACCACAGGGGCCAATCAACCCCTGGTGGTGGTGGATGGCGTGCGACGCGATAACATCCGCCAGATTGATCCATCGTCGATTGAATCGGTGACCATATTGAAAGATGCGGCCGCCGTTGCGCCGTTTGGTATTGGCGGCGCCAACGGCGTCATCATGATCACAACCAAAAAAGGGAACCTGGGTAAACCAACGATCCGGCTCGGTACATCGCTGGGCTTTCAGAACCCTACGTATCTACCCGACATGCTCGATGCCCGGGATTACATGTCCTTGCAGAACGAAGCCTATTTTAACCAGACGCCCGATGGAACCAGCGCACCTTTTGATCCCGATTTTGTGGAAAACTACTATGCGTTGCACGAGGAAGACCCTTGGCGGCACCCCAATTCCAACTTCCTTGAATTATTCAATAAAAACACGCCGGTGCAGAACCACAACCTCGAATTAAGTGGAGGGTCGGAACGCGTTACCTATCGGGCAGGGCTCGGTTACTACGATCAGCAAGGGGTATTTGATAAAGTGAGCTATCGGCGTTACAACTACCATGTGAACCTCGAGTCGAACGTGACCCCAACAACCAAGGTTGGACTGGGTATCCATGGCGCTGTAGAACGAACAAACGACCTGGATGCGGATGCCCAGACTTCGGGGCAACTCTTCCGTTCATTTTATAAGTACCTACCTACACAGAGTCTAACTTATCCCGGTACGGATTATTGGGGGGAATCGTCGGCAAATACGCCGGTCGGAGTGCTGCGGTCGGAAGGTTACGACCGGCGCGACCTGAATACGTTGTTGGGCTCTTTTTCCGTCGAACAGCAGATCATCGATGGGCTGAGCGTGAAGGGCGTGTTTAGCTTTGACCCCAGCCAAACAAACGTCAAGTCATTTCATGTGCCGTTCAAATACCATATGATCGACCTGAACACCTCGCCCTATTCATATACAGAGGCGGTGTCGTTACAGGAAGGTTCCGGGCGCCCATTTATATGGTTAGGTTTAGAAAACAGGCGGCACACCAACTATACTTATCAGGGTTATTTGAATTATGATAAAACATTTGGTGACCACCAGCTTACGGGACTTCTAGTAGCCGAGGCACGGAACTTTAATGAGAACTGGTTTACCGCCAGACGCAATAATTTCAGCCTGCAAATCGATGAGCTCGGGCTAGGTAGTTCCAACCGGATGGACTTTGAGAACGACGGTCTGTCATCCACGGGAAGTGAGATTGGGTATGTGTACCGGGTAGGCTATTCGTACAAACAAAAGTATATTTTCGAAGCTGCTGGCCGGTACGATGGGCATTTTTATTTCGCGCCGGGAAGCCGGTGGGGTTACTTCCCGTCTTTTTCGGGGGCTTGGCGGATTTCGGAAGAATCATTTTTTGAACCCGCTAAAGCGTGGCTGTCCGAGTTTAAGCTCCGCGGATCGTGGGGGAAGGCGGGCATGCTCGCCGGTGAGGCATTCCAGTACTTAACCGGCTATAGTTTGCGCGGCAATGCGTACGCATTTGGAAGCGGGTCACTTGTACAAGGATCACAGGTGATCCGGGAGGCGAACCCGTTCATTACCTGGGAGGTCGCGACGAAATCAAATATCGGTTTCGATGCTCTTCTTTGGAACGGTATGGTCAATGTGGAGTTTGATTATTTTACGGAGCAACGCACGGGGATGCTATTGGCTCCCCAAGTGACGTTGCCGGTGGAATACGGCCTTTCGCTATCCGAAGAAAACAAAGGCGAGATGACCAACCGTGGGTTTGAAGTCAACGCGGGTGTACGCGGAAACGCAGGCGAATCATTCGACTGGTCGTTAACAGCGAACGCGAGCTTCGCAAGGAATAAGATGGTGGAAGTTTTCCAGACAGATGCAGAGCGGGATAATCCGAACCGCACCAGGGTTGGCCGTCCATTCGGAACACCTTATGGTTACAAGTCGCTGGGCCTATTTAGTACGGATGACGATAGCAACGGTGATGGTGTGATCGACGGAGCTGATGGTTACGATGTGGCCCAATTTGGGGTATTGCATCCCGGCGATATCCGGTATGCCGACTTGAGTGGCCCCGACGGTGTGCCCGATGGAATCATCGACAACAACGACCTCACGGTTATTGGTTATCCGGTATACCCCGAGTGGACCTTCGGCGTAACACCTTCCGTTCACTGGAAGGGGGTAGATGTTTCGTTGTTTTTCCAAGGCACGGCAAATGCCAGCATCAACGTACGGCAGTTCATGACCGTTCCGTTCGAAAACAACGGAAGCAATACGGGCTATGAATATTTCGAAAATAGATGGACACCGGACAACCAGAATGCCAGGTATCCGAGGGCGACGCCTTCCCCGCAATCGAACAACACGCAGAATTCGGATTTCTGGCTGATGAACGCCAGTTACCTCCGGTTGAAAACGTTGTCAATAGGTTACACACTGCCCGAGCGGATGAGGAACTGGTTGCGGGTTGGGAATGCCCGGATATATATGCTTTCCAATAATTTGTTGACATTTAGCCAGATAAAACACATCGATCCTGAAATGGGGTACGATGACCGTGAAACGGCGTATCCCGTGATCAAATCGACCACCTTCGGGTTAGAACTCACCTTTTAACCTTTAATGGTATGGATTGTGGTGCGGAATTATGAAACCAAGATGTAAATCATATACCCATACACGGTAATATAATTCACATCGAGCGCTCATCAGCAAACGATAAAGATAAAACGATGAAAACTAAGAATTTGATAAAGTGCTTAATAGTGCTAATACTGTGCGGATGCAGTCAGGAGGAATTCCTAGAGAATGAAAATAAGGCCAATTTGACTGATGACACCCAATGGGCGTCAGAAACGAATGCCGACATCTTCCTGAACGATTGCTATAGCGAAATCCCGATGAAGTGGAATTTCGCGGAAAATCTCGATTATTACACGGATGATTACAACATCAGTCATTATTACACGGCTTCCAATTGGCGCCAGGGAATCTGCCAGGTGCCGGGTGAAAGCACCACCAACGAGTGGGGTGGGACCCAAGGGCCGACTTATGGTTATACCTGGGCCTCTTTTTTCACCAAGGTAAGAAAGCTCAACACCTTCATTCAAAAGGTAACGGAGAACCAAGCCAATTTTTCGGATGCGTATGTTAACAAACGGATTGATGAGGCGCGGTTTCTGCGGGCTTTCTTTTACAGCGAATATTTCATGCACGTGGGCGGGCTGCCCATCATTACCGAGCCGTTAGATCGGAACACCATGGGTGAAGAAGAGTTGCTGAAACCACGGTCTACCTTCGAAGAAACGTTTCAGTTTATCACATCCGAATTGGGTTCGGTGGTTAGCAACGGGCACCTGCCGGCCAAATACAACCAGGGCGAATCGGATGCAGGCCGGGCAACGTTGGGCGCCGCCCTCGCCTTAAAGGGATGGATTGAAGTTTTTGCGGCGAGCCCGCTTTTCAATACCGCCACGCCGTACCTGCCGGATCCGGACCTGAACGTTCACTTCGGCAACTACGATGCGAACAGGTGGGTTACGGCGGCTGCGACCAATAAACAATTCATCGATCAGTTTGGTAATGGCCCGTACGGACTGTTTCCCGACCTGCCCAATTTCTGGCGGGAGGCAAACGAGTATAATGAGGGTGTCATTTGGGATCGGCAGGTTGTGGCCGGTGTCGCCGGGTTGGGCGCCAATTATGAGCGGCGTGGAGGACCCACGTATGTACTCGGTGAGTACCTGACCTGGGGCAACTATAACCCAACCCAGGAAATCGTTGATCAATTCAGTATGGCAAATGGGAAACCGATAACGGATCCGACCTCCGGCTATGATCCACAAAACCCCTATGTGGGCAGGGAAAAGCGTTTTTACGACTTTATCGTATACGATGGGGCAACGTACAAACTGGATTGGATGCCACAGGAGGATATCATTTATACCCGTATAGACCTCACGCTTCCCAACCCCGACCGGTCCAACCAGATTGATTTGGCGGGAAATACCGACATCGGTGACTCGGGATACTACCAAAAGAAGAAGCTGAATCCAGATGCGCCTCCAGGGGATGATATGAGCGGACAGAATTATGTGTTTTACCGGTATGCCGAAGTGCTCCTTAACTATGCCGAAGCACAAAACGAAGCGGCCGGGCCAGACGCATCTGTTTACGACGCAATCAACCAAGTCCGGGAACGCTCCGACCTACCTGGCTTGCCGGCCGGCCTCGACAAAGCCGAGATGCGTGAGGCCATCCACCGTGAAAGGCGCGTAGAGCTATGTTTCGAAGATAAGCGCTATTTTGATAATAAGCGGTTGGCCCAAGGTCCGGAAACCATGGGGAAGCCAAGGCATAATATGGTTATCCGGAATACCGTTCCTTCTAACAATTCAGGGACTTGGGTATATAATGTAGAGGTCGAAAAGAAATATACCGTCAGTTTTCTGCCCAAGCAGTATATGAGCCCGATTCCCCAAAACGTCATCGATCAAAATCCCAAGATTTCACAAAATCCAGGCTATTAACACCTGTATAATCAGTCACATATTTAAAGCTATGAAGTTATCTCATTTACTACCCGGCGCTGCGTTGGTGTTGTTAACCAGCACGGTGTTTGGACAAAGCGAACAAATAAAGGAAGATTTCGTGCCCTCGGCACTTAACCAGCCAGGGAAAGCGTACCCCCAGGTCAATTCGCAAGGGTATGCCCGGTTCAGGATTAACGCGCCACAGGCCGATACGGTGCGCGTTAGCTTGGGGCTAGGCGGTCGGGGAGGTACGCTGCTGACCAAGGGCGCTGACGGATACTTCACCGGCACGACCGAAGGGCCTATGGACGAGGGTTTTCATTACTACCGCCTTACGGTAGACGGGGCTACATTCAATGATCCCGGTACGTTAAATTACTACGGATCCGTCCGCTGGGAAAGCGGTATTGAAATCCCCGCGCACGACCAGGAGTTTTATGCGTTGAAGAATGTCCCACACGGGCACGTCCATCAGATTTTATTCCCTTCGGAAAGCACCAATACCTCCCGGCGTGCCTTTGTCTATACGCCGCCGGGCTATGAGGCGGGATCGGATCGGTACCCCGTACTGTATTTACAACACGGTTGGGGAGAAGACGAAACGGCCTGGTCCAACCAGGGGCGCGCTAACCTGATCATGGATAACCTAATTGCGGAAGGAAAAATCAAGCCATTTATTATTGTGATGTCATATGGGATGACTAATGAAATCCGTTTCGGAGGGATTCGGGAGTTCAAGATCGAGCCCTTTCAAACGGTGCTCGTGGATGAGCTTATACCTTATGTGGACAGCCATTTCCGCACCCTTGCCAATCGGGATAACCGCGCGATGGCTGGCCTTTCGATGGGTGGGATGGAGACGCGTATGATCACGGTGAAAAACCCGGATGTTTTTGGATACTATGGTTTGATGAGTGGGGGAATCTATACAGCAGATGAGCTGGCTGGCGAGATCAAGCCGGAACTTGTCTTTATCGGCACAGGCAGCAAGGAAAACCCAGATCGGGTGAAAGAGGCCGTGGCATCGCTGAAGGAAGCCGGCTTCAATGCCGTATCATACGTATCGGACGGCACGGCACATGAGTTTCAGACGTGGCGCCGCTGTTTGTATCAAATGGCGCCTTTGCTATTCAAGTAGCGCACTTCCTCATTTTAAAGGCTTGCCAAAAAATGAGGAAAAGCGCGCTTAAAAAAGCCTGTTACCGATGGTTAGCAGGCTTTTTTGGTGCCGCTGTTTGCTTGGGGGGTCTGGGCCCCCGTTTGTAAATAATCAGTCCGTTCAGGAAATTGCGGAGCAACTGGTCGCCGCACGGTTTGAAATTCGGGTGGTCTTCCTTGCGGAATATCGCACCAAGTTCCGTTTTTGTTACCCTGAAATCGGCGAGTGCCAATACCTCGATGATGTCGTCGTCGGTGAATTTTAAAGCTACCCGGAGCTTTTTCATGATGTCATTGTTGCTCATGGTATAAATGTGGTTACCTAGAAATTTTTATATTGACTTTTTTGCCTTTTAACTTTTCGTTGCGGACCTGTTGCACTACATGTTCGATACGATTGCGTTTTACCGCCGCATACGCCGAGTGGTCGAGTACCTCGATGCGTCCGAGGTCTTCCTTCGCCAATTCGCCTTTTTTGAGCAATAACCCGACGATGTCGACCTTGTTTATTTTTTCTTTTTTCCCTGCGGCAATATAAAGTGTAGCCCAGGCGGTCGGCGGTGGCAAACTCGGACTTTCGGGCAGTACTTCCTGTTCGGGCGATTCGGCTAAGTAGCGGGGTTTCTCATCGGGCGCGAGCAGCAAGTAGGAGGTACCGGTCGCATGCATCCGTGCGGTCCGACCATTGCGGTGCAGGAAAGCCTCCTCCGAATGGGGAAGCTGGTAGTGGATGATATGCTCGATTTCGGGGATGTCCAATCCGCGTGATGCGAGGTCGGTGGTAACTAATAGGCAGTGGCTGCCATTACGGAATTTGAGTAGGGAACGTTCCCGGTCATCCTGTTCCATGCCGCCGTGGAAGACGCCATGGTGTACGCCCCTGTCCCACAGCAGGTCACTGATGCGTTCCACCGCCTCCCGGTGGTTGCAGAAAACCAAGGTGGGGGTATTGCCGATTTTGCAGACCAATGCAAAGAGCGCATCCAGCTTGTCGGCCGCCCTGCTGGTAACCACTTTTTGCTTCAGGTTGGGTGCCGAGGCCTTATTTGCTAAATAATCAAGTGTTGTCGGCTTTGAAATGCCGGTGAAGGCGGGGATATCGTCCATCGGCGTAGCCGAGGTAAGCACACGTTTTTTGAGAAAAGGAAACTGGTTGACGATATAAGTCATGTCTTCCTGAAAGCCAAATTCGAGTGCTTTGTCAAATTCATCGAGCACCAGTGTATGCACAGTAGCCGTGTCGAATGTTTTACGGCGCAAGTGATGCGCCAGTCGGCCGGGTGTGCCGATGAGCACGGCAGGGGGCTGTGATAGGTTGTTGATTTCTATGGAAACGGAATGGCCGCCATAACAGCTATTCACTTTGAATCCGCTACCCATGCCTTTGAAGACCTGTTCGATTTGGAGTGCCAGTTCCCGCGAGGGAACGATTACGACAGCTTGAACAGTTGTGATATCCGCCCGGAGTGTGCGGAGCAGCGGCAATAGAAAGGCCAGTGTTTTTCCCGAACCCGTAGGTGAAAGTAAGATGAGGTCTTGGTTTTCCGGCACGTGGAGTACGGCCTGCTGCATTTCGTTGAGCGCATTTATTTCTAGATTCCGTAGTGCCTGCTTTACCATGTGCGTGCGAGTTGGTGTCAAATTTTGGAGAAAGTAAGGATACATTTTTAAACGACAAAAAAAAGACCTGAAAATCATATGATTAACAGGTCTTTTTAGTACCCAGGGCCG
>CAZTJY010000070.1:0-20540 GCA_964613725.1 uncultured Parapedobacter sp.
CGACCTGGAATCGATTACTGCGCTCAACAACGGCATGGTCGATTTCCGGGGAAGCATCCTGTTTACCTCGCGCGACCACGAACTAACACAGACGGTGGCCAACCGCATCATCGAGCTGACACCGAACGGCATCATCGATAAGTTGATGAGCTACGACGATTACATCAATAATGGAGCGGTGAAAGAGCAGCGGGAAGCAATGTATGCGTAAAACATTCTTGACAACTTGACAAGAATAACTTATCTTTGCCTGTATGAAGACAATGACAGTAGGTGAATTTAAGACGCACTTTGCAGCAGTACTTGAGCAGGTTAAAGCGGGTGTTGGTTTTGCGGTGACCTACGGACGCAAGAAAGAGGTTGTGGGTTATTTCCTGCCAGAGGCACAGGTAACCAAAACGAAACGCAAACTTGGTTTATTGAAGGGAAAAGCTAAAGTTACATTCAAATCCGGTTATAAAATGACCGAAGAAGAATTGCTGGGATGAGTTACCTATTGGATTCGCATACGTTCCTATGGGCATTACTTGACCCCAAAAAACTGTCGGCCAAAGTCGCCCGGGTGCTGGAAGACACCACCCACCAGGTATTTATCAGTTCCGTCAATTTTTGGGAGATTTCCTTGAAATACCGATTGGGAAAACTCGATCTCACGGGCATCGCACCCGAAGAACTCCCCGCATTAGCACAGGAAAGCGGTTTTGATTTTCTCCCACTTACGGCCACAGAGGGCTCCACTTACCACCTTTTGGATGCGGGGTGGCACCGTGACCCGTTTGACCGCATGCTCATCCGGCAGGCACTTACACATCACCTAACCCTGTTGAGCAAGGAAAAAACCATCGCCCAATACCGGTCCGAGGGACTAAAGGTATTGTGGTAGCCCACGCCCCGTTCAATGCACGAACAAGCCCACCGTTAAAAAGAGGTTGTGCTGGTAGAAACTACTACCCGAATAACGGGAGTCAAGTTGCTGGAAACCATATCCTGTACTAAACAACAGATCGGAGCCACCCACAAGCATGTGGCCGTAGGTTAGGCCAGCCTTAGCCACGAAACCTTTGAAGAAATCCGCTCCGATACTGGGTGCGTAGCCCGCATTGGCCATTACGCCGAGTCGACCAAGTGCGGATACCTGCGCTACAGGCAACCTGAAATCGGCAAATATTGGCAACGTATTCACGCGGCGCGCCGATCGCCTACCATCGGCCAAGGTGGCTCGACCACGGTACACATCATTGCCGATCCCCAAGCCCAGGTACATCCGGTCATAAAAGTTTCGGCCGAAGGCGAATTGGAATTGATAGCCATGCATCACCGATTGTTCGGCAGACGTGGCCATGCCGAAAATCCCGCCTGCCTGCAAGAGTGTATACGTTTCCCGGCGCTGTGCCTGCAGGGAAAGACAGGTAAAGCAACATAAAAATACCAATATCAATACATGTTTATTCATTGCAATTTTCGTCAATAAAGTATTTTATAAATCAATTCCTTCAATAAATCGCCCTGCTCCGAGTTAACCGCATTCAGCCCCTTCGATTTCAGGTCACATTCACGCAAATGGCTCATGATGTCGAATGTTTTCCGCCGGTTAAAGGCGCGCGCTGCAAGGTCATACTCCCGGGTAAAAAAGGGATGTACGCCCAACTCACGCGACAAAGATTGCGGCGATTTATCGGTCAAATAATGGTATTTCAGCACTTTGGTAAAATAGCCGGCCATGGCCCCAAGCACCACCGGCATCGGATTGCTTCGCGGATTGGCTGCAAAATAATCGACAATACGGAAGGCCTTCGCAGCATCACGCTTCGCCAATGCCGTGGTGAGCTCAAACACGTTGAACTCTTTGCTTATACCGATGTTGCGTTCGATATCCTGAACGGCGATTTCTTGTTCTTTGGGTACGTTAAGCATAAGTTTTTCGAGCTCATTTACCACTTTAGACAAGTCGGCACCGAGGTATTCGGCCATCATCGCCGAAGCTTGCGGGTGGATCCGCCAGCCCCTATCTTTCACAAACGTATTGATCCAGGGAGCCACCTTGTCGTCGTACAGCTTCGGCGACTCCAAAACAGCACCTGCCTTTTCGGCCACCTTATATACCTTGCGCCGCTTATCGAACTTACCGTGCTTATAAGCCAGCACGAGTACAGTACTTTTCATCGGGTTTTCGAGGTAAGTGACCAACAGGTCGTCTTCCTTCCATTTCAGGTTCTGGGCTTCCTTCACGATGATGACTTGATAGTCACTCATCATGGGGTAGCGCCGGGCGGCGCTCACAATCGTAGCAAAATCGGTATCCTTACCGTACAACACGGTTTGGTCGAAGCCGCGCTGTGCCTCATCGAGCACCTGGGTTTCGATGCAGTCGCTCACCAAATCGATGGCATAGGGTTCCTCTCCATGGAGTAGGTATACAGGTAGGAGTTTCCTGCCTTTTATATCGGAAATGATTTTATTCGTATCCATTTAGTTACTGACGGTCCGCTACATGGATGCACGGACGACGGGCAATACCTATAATATGCGCTATCTGTGTCCCTTCTTTTCGCGTTGCCAAATTACACATTTAACCCTACTTTTGTAAGATGTTTATTCCCACACCCCTCAATTTGCCAGCATATCCGGCCAACATTCAACGGGACGGCACGAAGCTACTCATATTTGACGAATTGCGGAAGAAACAACTCCTACTCACTCCCGAAGAGTGGGTTCGACAACATTGGGTGAATCACCTTATACGGGGCAAGCAGTACCCCCGATCGTTGATAAAACTCGAAGGCGGCCTTACACTCAATAGCCTGTCTAAACGGAGCGATCTGGTGGTCTACAACACACGGGGGGAAAAAATCCTACTAGCGGAGTTCAAGGCACCCACTGTAAAGATTACAGAGGCCGCATTTGAACAGATTGCCCGCTACAATATGGTGTACCGCGTACCGCTCCTTTTGGTCAGCAACGGATTGCAACACTTCTATTGCCGCATCCATTTCGATGACGACCGCTTCGAATTCCTTACGGAATTGCCCGATTATCGACCGTAGCGCACCGACGCCCGTCGAGCGGGAAAACCGACAGGGTGGCAGTACCGCTACCTGGCATTTTGGCAGGGAAACCCCATGATTGCCCGATGGCGCGATGTTTGCCGATTCTAAATACCACACGAATATTTATTTTTTCGACGAAATCACATATATTAGCAAGATAAAGAACAGAAAACCATGAGCATTGATAAAAACGAATTCAGGAAATACGCTATCAAACACCACCGAATAGGCAGCCAGCACGTAGATGGTTTCATCGGTCGCGTGGAACGTAAAATGCCCACCTCACTCACTCCCTATATCATCGAAGAACGGCAAATGAACGTTGCCCAGATGGATGTGTTCTCGCGGTTGATGATGGATCGTATCATTTTCATGGGCGACCCCGTGGGCGACCAGGTAGCCAACATCATCCAGGCCCAGCTGCTCTTCCTCCAATCGGCGGATGCACAACGCGACATCCAGATTTACATCAACTCCCCGGGGGGTAGCGTGTATGCCGGATTGGGCATTTACGATACCATGCAGTACATCACGCCCGATGTAGCCACCATCTGTACGGGTATGGCCGCTTCAATGGCTGCGGTGTTGCTATGTGCCGGCGCTAAGGGAAAACGCGCCGCGCTGACCCATTCGCGGGTGATGATACACCAGCCTTCTGGAGGAGCTCAGGGTGTGGCCGCCGATATGGAGATCAACCTCCGCGAAATGCTGAAAATAAAGAAAGAACTGTACGATATCATTGCACACCACTCGGGGAAAAGCTACGAGTGGGTAGAAAAATCGTCGGATCGTGACTATTGGATGAAGGCCGAAGAAGCAAAAGAGCACGGCATGGTAGATGAAGTGCTGACCTCCAAAAAAGGAAAATAACCATGGCAAAAAACACAAAGGAAATTACTTGCTCGTTCTGCGGGATACGGAAGCAGGACGCACTGATGCTCATTGCGGGCGACGGTGCGCATATCTGCGACCGCTGCATTGCACAGGCCGGTGAAATACTCACCGAAGAGATGAACCTACGCAAGAGCAAGGCCCTGCAAACCACGTTGAAACTTATACGGCCCATCGAAATCAAGGAACATCTCGACCAGTATGTAATCGGTCAGGACGACGCCAAGAAGGTGATGGCGGTATCGGTATACAATCATTATAAACGATTGAACCAGAAGGTGGATAAAGATGAAATCGAGCTGGAAAAATCAAACATCATCATGGTTGGCGAAACGGGTACGGGAAAAACATTGCTCGCCAAAACAATCGCCAAAATCCTGAATGTACCATTCTGCATCTGTGACGCCACGGTATTGACCGAGGCCGGCTACGTAGGCGAAGACGTGGAAAGCATCCTAACGCGGTTGCTGCAAGCGGCAGATTACGATGTGGCCGCTGCGGAGCGTGGGATCATCTACATCGACGAAATCGATAAAATTGCCCGCAAAAGCGACAACCCGTCCATTACCCGGGACGTGTCAGGCGAGGGCGTACAACAAGCCTTGTTAAAAATCCTGGAAGGTACCATCGTGAATGTACCGCCACAGGGAGGCCGTAAACACCCTGACCAAAAGATGATTGCCGTGAACACCAACAACATCCTGTTCATGTGCGGGGGTGCATTCGATGGCATCCAAAAGAAAATTGCCAACCGGCTGCGTACCCAGACCATCGGATACCGGGTAAACCAGGAGGAGGCGGAAGTGGATGTAAACAACCTGTTGAAATACATCACCCCGCAGGACCTAAAGAGCTTTGGCCTCATCCCTGAGCTTATCGGCCGGTTACCGGTACTCACTTACCTCAACCCGCTCGACAAAGAGACGCTGCTGAATATCCTTACGGAACCGAAAAATGCCTTAATCAAGCAATACCAGAAGTTGTTTGAATATGAGGACGTAGAACTACGGTTCGATGATGATGTCTATCAATTCATTGTGGATAAAGCCAACGAATTCAAGCTCGGGGCGCGGGGGCTCCGATCCATCTGCGAAGCCATCATGCTGGATGCCATGTTTGAAATCCCATCCGACAAAAGTGAACAGAAAACACTCTATATATCGCTTGAATATGCGAAGCATAAATTCGAGAAGTCCGATTTAAAGAAGCTGAAAGCAGCGTAACGTTTCTCCCCCCGCCGAAAACGGGGGGAGTTTCATTTTATGGCCATGGCAAAAAACAAAGACGTTCCCGTACAGACCCCCATCAAACCAGGGCTTAAGAGCAAAGAAGACATTGTAAATAACTGGCTGCCCCGCTATACCAACCGGCCGTTGGACGAATTCGGGGAGTACATTTTGCTGACGAACTTCTCCAACTACGTGAAGCTTTTTTCGGAAATGCATAGCAATGCTCCCATCCTTGGACTAGATAAGCCCATGCAAAGTGTAACGGCCGAGGGGATTACCATTATCAATTTCGGGATGGGCAGTCCCATGGCAGCTACCATCATGGACCTGCTATCGGCGATCTCCCCAAAAGCCGTGCTCTTCCTGGGTAAGGCGGGCGGACTGAAAAAGAAAAATAAAATCGGCGACCTGGTACTGCCCATCGCCGCAATCCGCGGCGAAGGGACTTCGAACGACTACTTCCCTCCCGAAGTGCCGGCATTACCGGCTTTTGCGCTGCAAAAGGCCATTTCTACGACCATACGCGACCACTCGCTCGATTATTGGACGGGTACCGTGTATACCACCAACAGACGGGTATGGGAACACGACAAGGATTTCAAGAAATACCTCAAAAGTATCCGCGCCATGCTGGTCGACATGGAAACGGCCACCATCTTTTCGGTAGGCTTCGCCAATAAAATCCCAACCGGAGCACTTCTTCTGGTTTCGGACCAGCCGATGATACCCGAAGGGGTAAAGACGGTGGAAAGCGACTCCAGCGTAACGGCTGAATTCGTGGGAACTCACTTGACCGTCGGTATCGAATCGCTCCGCCAGCTCATCAACAACGGGCTGACCGTGAAGCACCTGAAATTCTAACCAGCGAAACATTAGCGTTATGTGGCACGACAACATCCTGGAGACAATTGGCAATACACCCATGGTAAAGCTCAATCGCATCGTCAGCGGTTTGAAGGGCACGATATTGGCCAAGATAGAAACCACCAACCCCGGCAACTCGATAAAGGATCGTATGGCGGTGAAAATGATCGAAGATGCGGAGGCGGCGGGATTGCTCAAACCGGGCGGCACCATCATCGAGGGCACGTCGGGCAACACCGGCATGGGTTTGGCCATGGCTGCGGTAATTAAAGGCTACCGCTGTATTTTCACCACGACGGATAAGCAATCGAAGGAAAAAATCGATGCCCTGCGGGCGTTCGGCGCCGAGGTCATCGTATGCCCCACCAATGTGGACCCTGAAGACCCCCGCTCCTATTATTCGGTTTCCAGCCGACTGGAACGTGAAGTCCCCAACTCGTGGAAAGCCAATCAATACGATAACCTCTCCAACACCCAAGCGCATTACGAACAGACAGGGCCCGAAATATGGGAACAGACCGAAGGAAAGGTAACACACCTGGTTGCCGGTGTGGGCACTGGCGGCACCATCAGCGGAGCCGGGAAATACCTCAAAGAGAAGAACCCGGGCGTCGTCGTTTGGGGTATCGACTCTTACGGATCGGTATTCAAAAAATACAAAGAAACCGGCATTTTCGACAAGAATGAGATTTATCCGTACATCACCGAAGGCATCGGCGAGGACTTCCTCCCCAAAAACGTAGATTTTGATATCATCGATCACTTCGAGAAAGTGACCGATAAGGAAGCCGCCCTGATGACGCGCGACCTGGCCCGAAAGGAAGGCATCTTTGCGGGCAATTCGGCGGGAGCCGCGGTGGCCGGCCTGCTCCAGCTCGGCAACCAACTAAAAGACGATTCGGTCGTCGTCATCATCCTGCACGACCACGGTTCGCGTTACATGGGTAAGATGTATAACGAAGACTGGCTCCGTGAACGGGGATTCCTCGAAGATAAGAAGCTGACCGCCCAAACCATCCTAAAGAAGCGGGGCAATGTGCCGCTTATTATGGCCGACGCGGAACAGTCGGTCATCGAAACGTTCAATAGCATGAAAACGCTCAACATCTCGCAAATTCCAGTTACGCAGCAGGGGATGATCGTCGGTAAGGTAACCGAATCGGATATTCTCAATGCATTGCTGGAAAACCCAGCGCTCAAATCGGCCAACGTCATGGAAATCTGTACACCGCCGTTCCCTTTCGTCGACCTGCGTACCTCCATCGATAAGATATCGTTGCTTATCCATAAGGACAACCAGGCCGTGCTTGTCGAGGACGAATATGGCAAAATTGCCATTATTACCCAGTACGACATCATCAATGCCATTTCAGGGTAATGAAAAAGCCCGTCTCGTTTAAACGAAGCGGGCCCTAATCTAGATCGAACGCGCCTAATACCTACGCACCGGCAACGAGCGTCACTTTAAAGTTGATTTCCTTGCTGATCAAGTCATCGGCTTGGCCGGCATAGTTCACACCCCAGTCTTCGCGAGCGATATTGAAATCAGCCGTAGCCTTAACCGCTGTGTCCGTTACCTCTTGCACTTGCGCATCGAACGTAATGTTCTTGGTAACCCCACGAATGGTCAGGTTGCCGGAAATCACGACGTGGCCAGCCTCGGCGCCATCGTTCACATTGGTGATCTCGAAACTGGCTTCGGGGTGGTTGTCCACGTCAAAGAAATCAGCGGATTTCAGGTGTCCTTCCAGCTTGCCTTTGTATTCGCCATCCAAGTCGTGGTTGGTGATGGTGGTGAGGTCGATTACGAAGTTTCCGCCCACCAGCTTGCCGTGCTCAATAGACAAGGTACCCGATTTGATCTGAACATCTCCATGGTGTTCGCCACTCACCTTCCTCCCGGTCCATTGCACGGACGACTGACTGGTATCCACCGTCAGTTGGGTTGCGACGTGCGACATTGCCGCGTCTTGCACGTTGTCCGATGTTTCCGCTCGCTTTCCTTCCGGATTGCTTACGCACGATGCTAACAGGAATACCCCTGCGGCCAATGTTAATACTACTTTTTCCATGCTTTTTTGACGATTAAGTAATTATTTGGTTAAACATTAATTTTACAAAAATAAGGAAGCGACTTCTTTTCCATTAACAGTTTATAGGCAAATTAACAATTGCCAGACAAAAATGTTTTCAGTGAAGTTTGGGATCTGCTTGAACGCGTTTGATATCGGCACCCAATGCCTGCAACCGCTGTTCGATATCTTGGTAGCCCCGTTCGATTTGCTCAATATTATGGATAACGGATTTCCCTTGGGCAGAAAGGGCGGCAATCAATAACGAAACCCCCGCCCGGATATCCGGTGAGGTCATTTCGATGCCGCGAAGTTTGAATGCCTTGTCGAGGCCGATCACCGTGGCACGGTGCGGATCGCAGAGAATGATTTGTGCGCCCATGTCAATCAATTTGTCCACAAAGAAAAGCCTACTCTCGAACATCTTTTGATGGATCAGCACATGGCCTTTCGCTTGGGTGGCTACCACCAAAACGATACTCAACAAATCGGGTGTGAACCCCGGCCAAGGGGCATCTGAAATAGTCAGTATCGAACCGTCGATAAAGGTATCTATTTCATAACTGGTTTGCGCCGGTATGTAGATGTCATCGCCACGAAGCTCAAACTGGATACCTAACTTACCGAACTCGGTCGGAATGATACCCAATTCGTGGAAATGTACGTCCTTGATAGTCAGCTCAGACCCGGTCATCGCTGCCAGTCCAATAAAAGAGCCCACCTCGATCATGTCGGGCAACATGCGGTGGTCGGTGCCCCCCAGCCTATCTACGCCCGCTATAGTCAATAGATTCGAACCGATGCCCGAAATCCGTGCGCCCATGCGGTTCAGCATTTTACAAAGCTGCTGGAGATAAGGCTCGCATGCGGCGTTATAGATGGTGGTGGTGCCTTTGGCCAGCACGGCCGCCATCACGATGTTGGCGGTACCGGTTACCGATGCCTCTTCCATGAGGATATATGTCCCCCTAAGGTTGGTGGCGTCGACATTGAAAAAATGCGTTTCCGCATCGTAGTGGAAGCGGGCGCCCAATTTCTCGAAACCCAAGAAATGGGTATCGAGGCGGCGGCGTCCGATTTTGTCGCCCCCCGGCTTTGGAATGGCCGCTCTACCGAACCGGGCCAATAACGGACCGACAATCATGATCGAACCGCGCAAACCGCTACCTTTGGCCCTGAATTCCGGCGACTTGAAATAGTCGAGGTTAATATCCTTGGCCCGGAAGGAGTAGGTGGCTTTGTCAAGCCGATTCACCTCAACACCTAAATCCACCAATAGCTCGATAAGCTTGTTCACATCCTTGATATCGGGGATGTTACCGATTGTTATCGTTTCGTCGGTAAGCAGTACCGCAGAAAGGACCTGAAGCGCCTCGTTCTTGGCACCTTGGGGGATGATTTCCCCTTTTAGCGACTTCCCTCCGTGTATTTCGAATGCATTCAATACTTTTTCTTTTTCTTTTGCGGCTGCTTCTTATTCTTCCCGTTACCGTTTTGCGGTGTACTTCCCCCTTTGGTCCGGCTCCCCGGAGGCGGGGTCTTGAAATCGAGTTTCGTCAATGTCGCGTCGGGCGCTAACTGCAACTCACCACCAGAAAGCTCGCGGAGGTCGGCAATGATAGCCTCGTCCTCTACCGAATCCTTGTTCCAGGTCAAGTAAGCCATTTTCATGAAATTGGCGATTGCCAGCGTCATGCTCTGCCTCTTCTCGGAATCCTTCATCATCTTGGCCCGGTCGATCATTTCTTCGATGGTATGGCCATAATGTTTGAACCTGATGCGGTGCTGTGGATAACCGAGCAACTCGGGCTTAGGATGGATCGAAGCCTTGTCGGGCGCGGGGTACGGCGAATCCACATCTATTTTAAAATCGGATATGATGTGCAGGTGGTCCCACAGCTTATGCTTGAAATCGGCGACATCACGCAGATGCGGATTGAGGAATCCCATCATATCGATGACGACCTGGGCGTGGCGGTTCCGCTCTTCCTTGGTAGGTAAAGTACAGATATAATCGACCATATTCTGCACGTTACGACCATATTCCGCCAAAATCAGTTTCGGCCGTGTGCTGTTGTAATCAAAATTAACTTCCATAGTTGTTTCGTTCTTTTATCCGCTTATCCCACGATTCGCAATTTCGCAAATTTAAGCAACAATTGTTTCTGACCCAATTCTTTGAAGAAAATAGTTGCTTTGGCATCGTTTTTTGCACCTTCCACCTGCATCACTTTGCCGAAGCCGAAGCGTTCATGCTCCACTTCCATGCCAACTTGTAGGTTGCTCGTGTCTGACGGCGCAAACCCTGGTGTGGGATTGTGCGCTTTGGGCAACAGTGTTCGCGTTTTAGGTGCCACCTTCGGCTTGGGCTTGGTAAACATATCGCGCTGCCCCCACGCCGACCGTTCATCAGTAAAAGACGCGCCGTTCTCGGGGACCAGCCGCGGCTTGAAATCGAGCTCCAAATACGCAGGGTTCAACTCATCAAGAAAGCGGCTCGGCTCACAGTTGTTGAGCGTGCCCCAGCGGTACCGGGAGGTCGCGTAGCTGAGTGTGAGCTTCTTCTCGGCCCGGGTAACGGCCACATAAAAGAGTCGGCGTTCTTCCTCTAGGTCACTGCGCGAGTTAAGCGACAGCTGTGAAGGGAAAAGGTTTTCCTCGAGCCCTACGATAAAGACATGGGGAAACTCCAGCCCCTTGGAGGAGTGGATGGTCATCAGCGACACGGTGTCCGCATTGGGGTCTTTATCGTTATCGTCATTGGTAAGCAAGGCTACATCCTGCATGAACACATCAAGCCCCCGATCCTCGATATCTTCGCGTTCACTGAACTCCTTGATACCATTGAGCAATTCCTGGATATTTTCATACCGACTAAGGCCTTCCACCGATTTGTCGGCGTACAAGTCTTTCAATATCCCCGAATGCTGGGCGATATGCATGGCGGCATCATACGCCGAATGTTTCTTCGCTTCCACTTGGAAGCCCTGTATCATCGCGGCAAATGCCCCCACGGCCCCGGCGCTACGCCCGTCGAGGTAAGCGTTGGCATTGCAGATGACCTCCCATGGGGTCAGCTGCCGCTCGTCGGCTGCCACGCGGATACGATCCAGCGTGGTGTCGCCAATACCCCGGCGCGGGTAGTTGATGACGCGCTTGAGGGCCTCTTCATCGTTCGGGTTAAACGTAAGCCGAAAGTACGCGATCAGGTCTTTGATCTCCTTACGCTGGTAGAAGGAAGTGCCACCGTAGATTTTGTAGGGGATATTGATTTTCCGGAGTGCTTCTTCCATGGCGCGCGATTGCGCATTGGTACGGTATAAGATAGCGAAATCGCGATAATTACCGCCATGCAGGGCACGCTCCTGTGCAATCGCTTCCGACACGATCTTGCCTTCTTCGTTATCGCTGAATGCCCGGTTCACCTTGATTTTCTCGCCCGTTTCATTTTCGGAAAACACATGTTTCTGCAGCTGGTTCTTGTTGTTGGCGATGATGCTATTGGCTGCATTGACGATATTCTGTGTTGAACGGTAGTTTTGCTCCAACTTGAAGACCTTCAGGTCGGGATAATCCTTTTCGAAATTGAGGATGTTCTGGATGTTCGCTCCACGGAATGCATAAATACTCTGCGCGTCGTCGCCCACCACACATATATTTTCGTTGATGGCGGCCAATTTCCTTACGATGAGGTACTGCGAAAAGTTGGTATCCTGGTACTCATCCACCATGAGGTACTTGAACTTATGTTGGTATTTGTGGAGCACCTCCGGGTATTCGCGAAAAAGCACATTGGTTTTGAACAGCAGGTCATCGAAATCCATGGCACCCGCCTTATAGCAACGCTGGGCATAGGTGAGGTAAACCTGACCCAGTTGGCCGCGGCCGTTGGAAAAGTCGTCAGCTTGAAGCTGCTCGTTGCTATTGTATTCCTGTGCCGAGATGAGGTTGTTCTTGGCGGACGAAATCCGGTTGTACACAAAGTTAGCATTGTACAGCTTATCGTCCAGTTGCATCTCTTTCAGGATACTTCGGATGAGGCTCTTGCTGTCGTCTGTATCGTAGATGGTAAAATTGCGTGGGTACCCGATATGTTCGGCTTCTACACGCAATATTTTGGCAAACACAGAGTGGAATGTGCCCATCCAGATATTCTTGGCCTCAATGCCCACCACCCCCATGATGCGTTGGCGCATCTCTTTCGCCGCCTTGTTTGTAAAGGTAAGCACCAATATGTTGAATGGGTCTACGCCGTTTCGCACCAAGTGGGCTACGCGGTAAGTAATTACCCGGGTCTTTCCAGAACCTGCACCCGCTACGATCATCACAGGCCCTTCGGTTTGTTCCACAGCGGCCCGTTGGGAAGGGTTTAATCCAGCTAAATAATCCAAAATCCGTTTACGCTATATTTCTTTCTCGATTGCGGTGTAAAGGTACGAAATTAAGGCTAAAAAGGCGAATCGTCGTTCATGTCGTTCATGCGCGACTGCCGCGTAATGCTGCCGGGCTGATCGAACGAAGCGGAGGGAGCCATCCCGGCTGAGAACGAGTCGGGGGCACCGAATCCAGCGCCGCCGCCAAATGAAAAGTCATCCTCGAGGTCGGCAAATTTCACATATTTACCGATAAACCGGAGCTGCACGGTACCGGTTTCTCCATTCCGGTGCTTGGCGATGATGATTTCGCCGACGCCTGCAGTCGGCCGCCCGGCCTCGTCTTCGGTGAGGCCATAGTATTCTGGGCGGTAAAGGAATAGTACCATATCGGCGTCCTGCTCAATGGAACCAGACTCCCGAAGGTCGGACAACATGGGACGTTTGCTCCCGCCGGGCCTGCTTTCCACCGCCCGGCTCAACTGTGAAAGGGCGATGACAGGGATATTCAGTTCCTTGGCTACCGATTTGAGCGACCGGGAGATGCTACCGATTTCCTGTTCGCGGTTCCCTCCTTTGCCATCGCTCTTTCCATGCATGAGCTGCAGGTAGTCAACGATAACCATCTGGATGTCGTACTGTGCTTTCAGTCGCCTACATTTAGCCCGGAACTCAAAAATATTGAGGGCAGGTGTATCGTCGATCAACAAAGGTGCTTGGGTAAGCCTTCCGATACGCGAATGGAGCTGGGTCCATTCATGGTCAGCCAAGTTGCCTTTACGGAGCTTTTCCTGCTCGATTTCGGTTTCACCGGCGATAAGCCGGTTAACCAGTTGCACGGACGACATTTCGAGCGAGAACACGGCAACGGGCTTATCATGGTCTACCGCCGCATTGCGTGCGCAGCTCAACACGAAGGCGGTTTTACCCATCGCCGGCCGGGCAGCTACAATGACCAGGTCTGAAGGTTGCCAGCCCGATGTCATCCGATCCAGCTCGGTAAAGCCCGACGGCACGCCGGTAAGCCCATCGGTGCGGTCCCGGAGCGTTTCCAACGCTTCCACCGCTTCGCGCATGATGTCGTCCATCTTGCGTGTATCGCGGCGCAGGTTATTTTGTGCGATGTCAAAAAGGCTTTTCTCAGCGTGGTCTAGCAAGTCGAAAATATCGGTGGTGTCTTCGTAAGCGTTGTTGATAATTTCGGTAGATATCTTGATCAATTCGCGCTGGATATACTTCTGGGAGATGATACGGGCGTGGTATTCGATATTCGCAGCCGAAACAACCCGGTCAGTCAGCTGCGTAATGTAATACGCCCCTCCCACCAATTCCAGGGCGCCCATTGAACGTAGCTCGGCAGTTACCGTGAGGAGGTCGATGGGTGATGTTTTCTGGAACAGGTTGTAGATGGCTTCGAAAATCTTTTGATGCGCCTCTACATAAAAGGTCTCGGGTTTGAGGATATCGATGACCTCGCTGAGCGCATTTTCTCCAGCATGAGTGCGCCTAGCACGGCCTCTTCCAAATCTCCGGCCTGCGGCGGCAACTTACCCAATCCGCTCACCAAATTATTCAACCGTGTGCGGCGCTCAGCAAAAGAACCACGCCCTGAAGCACCGGCTGGATTGGAAGTATAATCATTCTGGTTTGTCATCATTATTTACAACAACGTTTTATATCAAATTTATTTTAATAAAGCGGTGCCGATATCGTGGTTTATCACCGGGCTCCATAAAACAGCGTAACAAAACTAGGCAAATTTACCTACCGCTTCCCGACAAGTTCTAAACAGCCTTTTCACATGGTGTTATTTTGAACGTGTTTACGCTTGAAACAAGTGCAATTAGCCATATTATTTATTAACATCGATTGTGCAAAAAATGTTGGCGAACGCCAATGCGCATTGAAAAGCAACACGATACGACATTGTTAATAACTTTACACGATGTTAATGCACCAAAAACCAAGCCACGTGAAAGCGAGGCTTGCCACTATTGTGGGGGAACAAATGAGTACCAATTGATTACCGGTTTTTAGTGGCGATTGCCCGTGCAATTGCATAGCCACTGGCCCATGCCCATTGGAAATTGTATCCACCCAACCATCCCGTCATGTCCACCCCTTCTCCGCCGAAATACAATCCTTGCGCACGCTTCGCTTCCAGTGTTTGCGGCACCAATTCGTGCGTAGCCACACCCCCGCGCATTACTTCAGCTTTATCATATCCTTTGTCACCCGCCGGCGCCACTGTAAACTGGTGGATCGTTGCCGCTATCCGCTTGGCGTCTGCCTTGCTCAGCGAAGCTATTTTGGTATCGATGGGTAGGAACTTGCCGAGGGATTCCACTAACCGACGCGAATAGAAATCGCCGAGCAACTGCCGCACTAGCCGGGCCCCTCCCGCTTGCCGCTCCTGTTTGATGAGCTGCCCGATGTCGCCATTCGGCAGCAGGTCGATGACAATCGTTTCTCCCGGCCGCCAATACGAAGACAATTGCAATATGGCCGGGCCACTGAGTCCCCAGTGTGTAAAGAGGATGTTCTCTTCAAAAGTCGCACGATGGTTGGATACGCGACAATACACACTATTGCCAGCCAACGCGGCAAACCAATCGGCATCCTTTCCGGTTATGGCCAGCGGCACCAATGCTGGCGCCGTGGGCACCACATCGAGGCCAAATTGACGGGCGATACGCAGTGCAAAGTCGCTGGCACCCAACTTCGCTACCGGCAATCCGCCGCTCGCGATGACGACTGAGTACGCGAGAACGCGCCGTACTTCTCCGCCCCGCTCATAGGACACGGCAAAGCGGCCATCGGCAAGGTTATCGACAGCTATCACATTACTGTCCAACCACATTTCTTGACCATATTGCTGCATGAGTTTAACAAAAACGTTCACCACATCTTTTGCTTTATTGCTTATCGGGAATAACTGGCCAAGCGTCTTTTCTTTCCCCCTTATGCCATATCGTTCGAAAAAAGCAACGGTATCTCGCACCGTCCATTGCGAAAACACGGGTTGAGCGATTTCCGGTCCGGCTGAAATGAAATTCTCCACCGACGTATGCAGGTTGGTATAATTACAGCGGCCACCGCCCGAGATCAAAATCTTTGCTCCCGGCCGATCATTGCGCTCCAGCACCAACGTATGCCTGCCGTGCATGCCCGCTTGGACGGCACACATGAGGCCGCATGCACCACCCCCTATGATGATAGCATCGTAATCCGTATGTACGTTATGCGTCAAAAGTCGGCGGGTCTAGTGTCCGTCGTCCGGCAGGTCCAATGTCCGCCTTTCGGCCCAGCTTCGCTCAGCCAGTTCGATCACGCGGATCACGTCACGCGCCTGCTCCGGCTTCACCTCCAATTCAGCTTGTCCGGTAATGGCCTCATATACGTTCCGGTAAAATGCCGGACCGTCCCCTCTTTCGCTGGGCACATATTCGATGCGATCCTGGTCATTTTCCAGCACATTCAGTTTGCCCCATATTTCTTCGGGCTCTTTTCCCCAGTCCGGATCATCCTTAGGCGATTTCCCCGCCCTAAGTGCCGCTTCCTGCGGATCGATCCCGAATTTGACGAATGCGCCATCCACACCATATAAGGCATATCTAGGGGAAGGTTCTTTAACTAACATGGCGCCTTTGAGCGACACCTTCAACGCCGGGTAATGCAGAATCACCTCAAAATCGTCTACCGCCTGTACGCCGGTTCGCTGTTTGCGCAGATCGGCATTGACCGCTTGCGGCATACCGAATAGCTGTATGGATTGGTCGATGAGGTGGGCACCGAGGTCGTAGAGGATGCCCGATCCGGGCAAGTCTTTCTCGCGCCATGCGTTTTCCCGGAGCGTATTGCGAAAACGGTCATATCGGGCTTCGTATGCCACCAGCCGCCCTAACTGTCCGCTTTCGATTACTTTTTTCACCGTGAGGAAGTCACTGTGCCACCGCGCGTTGTGGTGCACGGTAAGCAAACGTTCTTGTTTTCTGGCCAACGCAATGAGCTCATCGGCTTGGGCTGACGTATTGGTAAACGGCTTTTCGACCACCACATGCTTACCGGCCAGCAGGGCGGATTTGGCGAGCGTGTGGTGCACATCGTTCGAGGTGGCCACCACCACCAAATCGATATCATCGGCCTGAATGAGCTCTTCCGCACTTTCCATCGGTACAGCCCCCGGGTATCTATGCCGCAATACCTCCTGCTGTTCCGGCCTCCGGGCCGTAACACGGTGCAGCCGCAGGCCATCCACCGAGGTGATGACAGGGGCATGGAATACTTGGCCGGCCACACTGAAGCCGATCAATCCTACATTGATTACGTTATCCATAACACTCAAATACGTTTTACATACGGTCTGGCACCTCGATGCCCAACAGCCGCATGGCAGCGGTGATGATGCGAGCTGTCGCTGCCGAGAGGTGCAGCCTGAAATTCCGGACGGTTTCATCCGTCGCCTTGAGGATGGTCTCCTCGTGATAGAATTTGTTATACTGTTTAGCTACCTCATAGCCGAAATTGGCTATCTGGGCCGGACTGAATTCCTTGGCGGCGGCGGCTATCGTGGCCGGATAGTTGCCGAGCAATTGAATCAAATCGCGCTCACTGACTGAGAGCACACCCGACATAACAACCGGAAGTTGTGGGGTATACCCCCCTTTGGCCAATACCGATTGGATACGTGCATGCGTGTATTGGATAAAAGGCCCCGTATGCCCTTGGAAATCGATGGATTCATTCGGGTCAAAGAGGAGCCGCTTCTTAGGTTCCACCTTAAGGAGGAAGTACTTGAGTGCACCCATGCCGATAATGTCATACAGCCGTGCCTTTTCCTCTTCGGGCAGCCCCTCCGTTTTGCCGAGCTCCTCCGTACGTTTCTTGGCCGTCGCCGTCATTTCGTCCATCAGGTCATCGGCATCCACCACGGTGCCCTCGCGGGACTTCATCTTGCCCGAAGGGAGATCGACCATGCCGTACGACAGGTGGAACAGGCCCTTTGCCCAGGGTTTACCCAATTTCTCCAGGATGAGGAACAGCACTTTAAAATGATAATCTTGCTCGTTTCCCACCACATATATGGATTCGTCCATCCCGAAATCATCGTACTTCAGCTGTGCGGTGCCCATATCCTGCGTGATGTACACCGAGGTACCATCACCCCGCAGCACGAGTTTCTCATCCAGCCCGTCCGCGGTTAGATCTATCCACACGGAATTGTCTTCTTTTCGGAAGAACACCCCTTTTTCCAGCCCTTCACTGATGATGTCTTTACCCAGCAGGTAGGTGTCGGACTCATAGTAGTACTTGTCGAAGTCAACACCGAGGCGTGCGTAGGTTTGGTCAAAACCGTTGTATACCCATCCGTTCATCGTCTTCCAAAGGCGTATTACCGATTCATCACCCGATTCCCATTGTTGTAGCATTCGTTGCGCTTCTCGGATGATCGGCGCCTGCTTTTTTGCTTCGTCTTCCGCAAGGCCCTGCGCTTTCAGCTCATCAATCTCCTTTTTATACGCCTGGTCGAAAAGCACATAATACTTACCCACAAGGTGGTCTCCCTTCAGCCCGCTGGTCTCCGGCGTTTCGCCGTTGCCCCAACGCTGCCAGGCCAACATGGATTTGCAGATGTGGATGCCGCGGTCGTTCACGAGATTGGTCTTGATCACGTCGTAGCCATAGGCGGTTAAGATCGATGCCACGGAATAACCCAGTAGGTTATTCCGTATATGCCCCAAATGAAGGGGTTTGTTGGTGTTTGGCGACGAATATTCGACCATCACTTTCCTATCGTTGGCAGGAAAAGAGCCAAACTTTTCCTGCATGATGGCTGTTGTAAACAGCGAGGTCCAATACGAATCGGACAGGCTCAGGTTGAGAAATCCCTTGATCGTATTGAACGCGGTAAGCTGCGGCAATTGCTCCAACAAATAGGTGCCGATGTCATTTCCAGTGGCCTCTGGTGATTTCTTGGAAAACCTTGTCATGGGGAAAACCACGATGGTGAGTTGCCCGTCGAATTCCTTTCGGGTTTCCTGTATGGTTATCTGATGGTCGGGCAGGTCCGCCCCGTATAAATCTTTGACTGCCTGTTTGGTATGATGGATGAGTTGTTGTTGTATCGTATTGCCCATGTAAGTGTTTAAGCATTAATTTCTTAGCTTCAATGTCATAAATCATGAATTTATGACTGATAGCTATTTTTTTAGCGATGTATTCGTACCGAAAACATATCTTTGCCAAAACTAGACAAACCCCGTATTATTTGCAAACGGTTGTTTGTCTTATTCTCTCCCGGGTGGTGGGAGAATTAGCGATCGAATTGGAAGAAAGACATAAAAATGCAGAGCTATCAGGAATTTCTTGATCTTAGTGTGGGGTTTCCGCAAGATGGGTTCGAAATCATCGATGACGAACTGTACTTCCACGACCTCAACCTTATGGAAATGATTGAGACGTATGGCACGCCATTACGTTTTACATACCTACCCATTATCAGCAAAAAAATTCAGCAGGCCAAGATCCTGTTCCAGACGGCTATCCTGAAGCACAATTACCGGGGTTCGTACAAATACTGTTATTGCACCAAAAGTTCACACTTTAGGCACGTGGTGGAAGAAGCGCTGAAAAACGACATCCACCTGGAGACCTCGTCGGCGTTCGACATGCCGATGATTGATGTGCTGGAAAAAAAAGGCATTGTTACCAAAGATATCACGGTGATTTGCAACGGGTTCAAAACGTACCAATATAAGCAGTACATCGTTGACATGTTGCACGACGGCTTCAAGAACATCATCCCCGTATTGGACAACAAAGAAGAGTTCAACATCTACGACGACGAAGTGGAATTGGAAGAGCCGTGCAACCTGGGTATCCGGATTGCCGCTGAAGAGCAGCCGGACTCGCCCTTTTACACGTCGCGCCTAGGCATCCGGCTGGAAGACATCCTTGATTTCTATAACAATAAGGTGCTTCCTAACCCCAACTTCAAAGTAAAGCTTTTGCATTTCTTCATCAATTCAGGTATTTCGGATACGCCATATTATTGGAATGAGTTGGAAAAGTACGTTACCTTGTACTGCAAATTCAAGAAAATCAATCCCGACCTCGATACGCTAGACATCGGTGGCGGGATGCCTTTTAAAGACTCGCTCGTGCACGATTTCGACTATGAATACATGGTCAATGAAATCGTTAACCGCATCAAGCAAATCTGTGCGGTGCATGAGGTGATGGAACCCGATATCATTACCGAATTCGGAAAATACACGGTTGCCGAAGCATCGGGCATCCTTTACAAGGTGATCGGTCGAAAGCAGCAGAACGACCGCGAGAAGTGGCTGATGCTTGACGGATCTTTCATTACCAACCTACCTGATGTGTGGGCGCTCAACCAAAAGTACATATTGGTACCCATCAACAATTGGGATGCAGAATACGAGCGGGTGAACCTGGGTGGGATCACCTGCGACGGGCAGGACTATTACAGCCAGGAGGCCCACATTAACAGTGTGTTCATGCCCAAGACGCGCAAGCTGCAATACCTAGGATTCTTCCACACGGGAGCCTACCAGGAAGTGCTTAGTGGCTACGGTGGCATCCACCACTGTTTGCTCCCCTCGCCCAAACACGTGCTCATCCGGCGCAACCGCGATGAAACGTTCAATTTCGAGGTATTCGGCGAAGAGCAAAACAGTAAGCAGGTGCTCCGGTTATTGGGGTATCAATAGCCCGCATGCTTTCTAAGTGACATTTACGTTGGAAATACTGAAATAAACGTTTACTTTTGCAACCCACTTGGAGAGGTGTCAGAGTGGTCGAATGAGCACGCCTGGAAAGTGTGTATACGTGTTGAGCGTATCGAGGGTTCGAATCCCTCCCTCTCCGCCACCCAAAATAAAGCCCGACGAAAGTCGGGTTTTTCTGTTTAACAGGCGAGCCAAGCGTGCTTGAGCGAAACCGGTTAAACAGAAAAAAAATGAGCGCAGCGAATGGCTTCATTTTGGTTGAAGCCTCCCCCCTTCCGGGATGGCTGCAGCCTTTGCGTGCGGGGCCGTG
>CAZTJY010000071.1:0-20405 GCA_964613725.1 uncultured Parapedobacter sp.
TGTTATCTGTGGCGGGTTCGTTACTATCCGTAGACAGGCCACACAAGCCGAAACTGAACGGCAAAAATAAACTCCTGCATTTAGTAAACGTGTTTGTTGCCCCCTAAAATAATACGTATATTTCCACCCATCCGACACTTCATAAAAACGTTAATATACCGTGCTATTTCCTTATGACTAAAATACAGCAAAAGAAATTCAAAGACATCAAGCACCTGCTTCCCGAAGAAAGCTGGGCCAGGCAACGCAATGAACTGAATGACGGCGAGTTTGACGATGAAAACGTGTTGCACGTTACCGGCGATTACCGGATAGCCCGGCTTGAGCTGGATACTGACGCATTCTTAATCCTCGTGGGGGGCAACCTCACCGTCGATTCCTATATCTATAATGAAAACACCGATGGTGCCACGGGCCTCGTGGTGCTGGGCGACCTCCGTGGGCAGAACGTCGTGGTGGGCGGACAGGAGCTATACATTGGGGGCAATCTGTATGTAGAAGAACTTTTCTGGGGCGATTACAACCATGGCGACCTTACCGTAAAGGGCGATGCCGCAGCTACCTTGTTCATCGATACCGACGAATACCATGTAAACATCGACGGGAAGAAAGACATCGGGCTATCCATCGGCAGCCTCGGCACTTCCGGCCTGTGGCTGGAACCGGATGCAGCGATGCTGGCAACGGTATTGCAACCGGACTGCGTGACGGAGGAAGACGGTGAACCTTCGTTATGGCGGGAGAAGATGCTGGAATATTTCGAAGCCGGAACCTCCGTTATCCAGCGTAACGGGGTAGAAGAAGCGGCGAAACTGCCCGAAATACCGGTTATCTTTGCTGGTGATGCCATCAGTACAGCCAACCTGCAACGGCTTACCCTCCCGTCGCTGATGCCCGAAACGCCGCTTACGGAGCACGTCTACACCTACGAATGCTGGCTGGGCGACCTGTTTTTCAGGGCCGTGGTTGAATACGACCCGGCCAGCAAACAACCCGTTTACCACGCTGTGCGCTTACAGGAGTCCGAATCGCACGCCATCCTGATTGAAACCGCCATTCAACCACCTAAGGTAGGGTTGTTGGGCAAACTGACGGGAAAACACAGCGCGGTAAACTGGAACCTGTCCATGCGGACTCAGGACATGGCCGCAGCAAGCGGATGGGCACCATACCAGTCCGGGAGGTCGCCGGTACGCTTTACGGAGCTGCTCCAGTATGGGTGGAAGGCAACCCTCCAAGCGGTTTCGAACCGTGAATATGCACGGAATCTGATCACGCCACAGGAACTCCGTGAGGTGCTGGCACTGCCCTTGGTGGAGCCTTACAACGATTATTACGACGACAAGAACGGGTTCTGGGCAAATGGGAACCGCTACTGTGCATTCCGGCAGGAAGGGGCAATGTATGATGCAAAACCGATGCCTGCGCTGCTGAAAATTGCCTGGGGATATCAGGATAACGATGGCAAACAGCGGATTGCGGCATTTACCTATGAAATCCGGCGGAACCTCGATGGATCGGAATCGGTCCTGATGGCATACCAAGCAGACGAGGACGATAACGGCAGTTGGGAAAACATCAGCTATACCGACCCGTCTAAAGCGCGGGAGGCATGCTGGGAATTCCGTGCCGTTACACGCAGACTCCGGCAGCTCAACACCGAATTGCTCAGTGGCGAACCCCCATACGATGCACCGGACTTCGCCTGGGAATACTGGCAGAAAAAAGGCTATGTTGGTTCCCAGGCAAATGCCCCCGACCCGGACGGGGACACCCAACTGTTGGATTTCGCCGATAAACTTCACGTGGACGAAAACACCAAGTCCGTGATAAAAAAACTGCTGAGCCAGTCGGCCGATGAGATCGACGCAGAAACCAATGCCCGTATCGGTACGCTGCCCGACCTGAATATGCCGTTCGTATGGCAGGGACACCGGTTTACCCGCATCAGCGCGCGACAGGCCCGCGAACTGCTTTCCGCCCAGCCCTATGAAGACACCAACTTGTGGGACCACCGATGGGGGGGCATTTTTGCCGAGGACGTTTGGCTGCTGGCCGATGGGGACGTCGCGATGGACGCCCTGAAACTGGATGATTGGGAGCCGAAAGACGATGGGGGCGAGATTGCGGGGATTATCTTCCGGGGCAAGCTGACGCTGAAGCATTACCTGGATGGCTCCAATACGGATTATTGTGCCCGCCTGTTTGTGATGGGCGACCTGACCGTGCCCGTGGCCTGCTTTGGTAACAACAACCATTTTATCCGGGGGGCGCTCAAGACAGACATCCTGTTGGGTGCGTACAACGATGGCTACCTGATTGTGGCGGGCGATGTACAGAGCCGGGTAATCTATACCGATGATTTCCCTATGCTGGTGCACGGAAGTCTCACCGTTGACACCGTCGTGGGCGATGAACTCTACATGAATGACGTACAGGTGGAGGCAGACACATCCGATATGAAGGCTGTGTTCTTGGATGCCGTGCTGCATGAGGGAGATGGGGAACCGGCTATAAATTATGACGTACTGTTCCAATACGTGAAGCAAGGACGGGCCGTACTGATGAGGTAGCTGGCCGCGGGCGGTGCTTACCGCTTCCGGATATACTGCAACATCCCCGTCTCGGCGTCCAGATGCCCTACGTAAACCGTGCTCGCCGTAAACGTGTTGACCACATGGGACGAGTTGCCGGTTACCTCAAGGACAACATAGGTTTTGTTGGTGTCCGGCATTTCTTTCCACTCCCGGGTTGTGGGATAAGGGTCGCTCCAGGCAGCAAGATACAGCGCACGGTTAGCTGTAAAAAAAGGCTTGATGGTTGAGTATACGCCCATCGGGATGATTTCCCCGCCCGCAGGGCTAAACAGACCGACGTGTTCTTCGACGCCCTCCGGTTCTTCTTTCTCACGGGTCACGAGCACATGTCCATGTTTCATCACCTCGATTTTGTGGTAATCCGGCGGCAGCAGCTCCTCCCCTTTCCAGTTGACGAGGCTGTACCTTTTCTCGACCAGACCGGCAGTGCCCCGCGTGGTGTGGAGGTACAGAAAGCCGAGCGCGTTGATGGCCGAAACCAGCTTTTTACCGCCGTTTGCTTCCTCGGCCGCCGGTAGACTGATTTCACCGCTGAGACTATATTGCATGGCGCCTTCTTGAGTCAATTTCCCAGCGGAAACCACCGCAAACACATCGCAAATCCCCTTTTCTTTATCGCGGTATAGGCCGCCGTAATGCCGTTCCAATACAGGGATATCGGCCGCGCGCGGAAACAAGACGACACCACTGACGAAACGTAGCTGCTCGTGTCGCGGCGGAATCAGCACATCGTTGCCCTTTTTCAATCCGGTTTTCCCGTTTTCGGTAAACAGCCGGTAACCGAGACTGTCCAGGTGGCGGTTTACGGCTGCCTCTCCCTGCCGTTGGTATTCTCGGTAGAGCGAAAGCGGTTGCGGTTCCGTGGCCGCTGGTGTTTCGGACAGGATGCTGTCCACGGCTTTCACCTTTTCTTCCGCACGCTGGCGGTTATTTCCGGCGAGGAACGCATCGACCCGCTGCAGCATTCCGTGCAGAAACCCGTCGCCGTAGTCGGCCGACTGCTTCGATGCCAGCTTGGCAAACTGGTCGTCGTAGAGGTCATGCCGTCCCTCCTCGGGCGAAAACCGGTACGGATTGGCTGCAAACTGGTCGTGGAAACTTCCTTTGGCGGTATCGATTTCCCGGAAAACCGTATAAAACGGCAGGTGCTTATAACCCGTAAGCGAGAGGATATACGTATAGCGGTGCGGTATCACTTCCCGACCGGCGCTGTCAATCAATCCCGCGAAAAACGTGCTGTCCCGCGACAGGTAATACGGCTTCCCGTTGATGGGCAACAGCTGCAAATCAAGGTACACCGGCGGAATGATGTAATTGCCCTGCTGATTAATTACACCCCGGAGTTTCCCCTGTTGCACGATGGCCTGCCCGTATTGGAAGCGCCCCGCATAATCAAATGAAAAAGCAATGCGTGTTTTGTTACCGGCGTCGATATAGCCCCACTGGCCGTTGAGCTTCACCGAGGCAAGCCCCTCCGAAAAGCCGGTTGCATCGCAGTAGATGGGCGGTATGTTGCTGGCTTCGCCGTTCATGCTGGCAAAACCGAAAATCCGTTCCGAGCAATCCCCGTAAGAAGCGAAAAGTTCTTGTGCACGTGTATCCATAACGGTAATGAGGATTAAGAGAACAGCAGGAAAACTCAACCGGTACTTCATAAGAATCGACGGACTTTTACGTGTTGCAACACGCCATGGATGGCGGCTTTGGCCATGTTGTCGGCTTGCGGATACGCATAGTTTATTTCCAGGTATTGGCCCGCATTAAAATACGTCTTGGCGATGCCAGCTACCCGGTTTCCTTTCGTCGGCTGCTCCTCGTAGTAGAGCCGTTGCCCGTTCGTTTCATAGGCTGGTAAATCCTGGTTTCCGGCATCGAATGCCTCCCGGTCTTCGGACGTTGCTTTCACCTCGGTGGCAAACATCACCAGTCCGCCCGTGCCCTCGTAACTGAAATAATGGTCGCCCATCGGCGCAGGTTGCACTTCCTGAAAGGGCGTATCTTTGATTTTCAGCATCACCCGGTTTAAAAAAGATGCAGAATCGAAATAAATTCCCGTAAACGGATCTTTCCAGAACGTTTCCCGCTTATCGGTGGCGGCAAGTTGTGCTACCGTGGCTTGTTGCCACTCCTGCACCTCCAATCCCAGCTTGTCACTTACGTCCTTCAGTTTGTTGAGTGTTGCTAGGGTGTCGGTACCCCGCAGCGGGATGGCTGTTTCAAAAACGAGATTACCCTGCTGAAAGAATCCCAGCAGATAACTTCCACCAGCCGTCGCTGCCCAATAACATGCTGCTTTGTTCGGTCCGCTGCGGGAAAATACGGCCGTTTCCCGCAACGAAGCGGTGTGCCTGTCCATCCCTGCGTCCACCCCACCAAATAGCACATTGCCACTTTCGCTGTAGTTGCGGTCCAGAAAAACCTCTTCCGCGTCATACAGCAGGGCGGCGCTGACGAACAGGTCGCCCCATTCCGGGTCCTGGTACAGCACAGCCTCTTCCTGATAGATGGGGTTATCCGCGTCGTTTCGGGCGTACCGAAGCTCGCCGACGGCATTGTGGAATCGCCCCATGAACGGGAACACCTGCTGCGCATTGGTAAATACCACCTTATTATCCTCCTTTTGTGACAACTCGTTGGTGAACGGCGCTTGGCGAAGCCACTCGCCCAGGTCTTTTCCGGTAAGTGCCGCGATATCGGCGGGCCACTCAAAATCGCGCTTACTGGAGCCGTTGCACCCCACGATAATCCATACTCCCAATACCCATACCAGCCCCAATTTTTTTTTAATATACGTCATTTTTCTCCTTGTAGGTATAAACAGTAACTGTTCCAGCCTGGTTCGTAGTTGTCTTGCAAGCACACCGGAATTTCAAGTAGATGCCATTTCATAGCCGCAAAAGTACACAACGCATGTGCGGCTCCCAAATTACTGGAATCTACATCGTGTCTACATGGGAGGTGAATCGCCATAAATCGAGTACGAACCTTTGCCGGCAAAGCACCTAATGGGTAGCCAGGTAATCGCGCACAAAGTCATAAATCGCTCTGGCGCGTAAACCGCTGCCGACCACCTTCCCGTTACTGTCGATAAAAATATGGGCAGGAATAGCGTATACGCCATACAACTTCGCTATGGGCTCATTCCACCCTTTCAGGCCAGACACCTGCGGCCAGCTGAGTTCCCGGTTTGTGATTGCCCGGCGCCACTTGGTTCCATCCTTATCCAGCGACACCCCAATGATTTCGAACCCGATGCGACTGAAATTGTTGTAGGCCCTACACAAGGCTTCCTGCTCTTTCATACTGGGTTCACTCCAGCTTGCCCAGAATGTGAGGAGCAGCAAGCGCTTGCCTGCCAACAGGCCGTGCATCGTCAAGGTATCGCCCTCCGGCGTAACCGACGAAAAGTGGGGCGCCTGCAAAGCAGATGGAGCTGTCGCCTGTATAGCGTCGAGCTTTTTGCCAACTTCCCGGCCAAACGGCGTAGCCCGTACCTGTGGGTCTAACCCATCGTACAGTTTTTGTACCTCGGTTATCCTGGCGATGTCGGTGATGAAGGTAAAAAGCACGTCCAGTGAAACGATGGATTCCGGATGCTGCCGCACAAAGTCGAATAACCGGGCATTCCGTCTATCCTCACGCCAATCGACCTTTGCCTTCAATGCCCGGTAGCGGGGTGTTGCTTGCCCGCTGTCGGCCTGGGCGCGTGCAGCAAGTTCCTTGCGCCAAAGGACAAGTTTACGGTTATAGCGCGCGAGGAACCTGACCATTTCATTGAATTTCCGTTGTGCCGTGGTGCCACGCACCGAGGCACCGGCCAATGTGCCCCTGCCTCTGAGACGCGTGGTCTTGCCGGGCTCGACGAAAACAATCGCTCGGTCAACCGCGTGCGCCTGACGGTGGTCCTGCCCGTCGCGAAGCTCGGTGCGCAAGGGCATGACGGATGTCCCTTCATAACGGAACTGCCCGTCGACGATGGGAATATGGATGGTGGTGTCTTGCTTTGGCGCTATGCGGTAGTGCAACGCCAGCGTATCCGACCCCTTCCACTGCGTCAGCTTACCCTTCAGTATAAACGTATTGGTCTGTGCAGCCAGCTGGCCGGTGCTCCATGCCACGAGGGCAAACAGCGGGATGATGAATTTTTTCCTCCGCATACGGTGTACATACTGTCCGGTTTCCACGCCGCAAAGAACGTAATTTTGGTCAGTCATATAGCATGCTGTATCGATATGATTTGTATCTGAACCCATTGCCTTAGTATCCGTTTCCTGTCCCTTTGTCCTTTTTACTACCTTTGCTGGTCATGAGCTTAGTAATGACACGGAATAGACGGGTTCGGTTGTTTACGTATCGGGCATGGCCACGCTGCCTGATACTGGCGATGGCGTTGGCCTGCCAGTCCCCGACAAAAACCGAAACGGAAACGGCCCAGTCGGTCCCCATCAGCACCGGAAATGCGGAAACCGGCACCGATACGGTTCCTGTCCTTAAAAGCAACTTACGCCCCGGGGAATCGCTGTCGTTGGACGAAGTTTATACCGATACGGTACTTTTTGTGGATGTGAATGACGACGGCGACTATTTCCTGTTTAACGTGGAGAAAGCGCAGGACACCGTTTGGCTGTTGTACGAGGGTGCGTACGGATTTGTGCGCGGCGACCGGCTGGCCATCCAGTGGAAAATCGACAGCATCCGGCCGGCAGGCGACCCCGGATTTCTCGACTATACCGAAGCATTGGTCTCGGCCACGCTCGTGGAACCACTGACGCTGCAAGACCGTTCCACCCGGTTCCTCTGGCGCGAAAAGCGCTTCCTGGAGGAATACGGTGCAACCGTTAGCACCCTCGTACTGGATACTGCGTATGCCGGTACCCTAACCAACCCGGAAAAGGCGGCCCTGGGGTACGTGGCGACGTTTATCGGTAACGAATGCGCGTGGGACGGCAAAGCGACGCCCACTCGCAGCAACCTGAAATGCAAGATACTCGCCGCACTGGGCCTTGGCTACCAATGCTCCGACACTCACCTTGGCTTCCTGCGCCACTGGTTCCGTGACGACAGCACGGCACAAAAAAAACTGGAAAACTGCCCGACCATCCCCGATGGCGCCACCTCGCAGGAAACATTCGACTATATTGACGTCACCATTACCGGCCACGACATTGTTGTCGCATACGCCGTAACCAGCATCAATACCCAGCGCGGCAAAAGCTGGACGTGGCACGCCAAAGACTATTTTTCTTTCCGCGACAACCGCCTGCAACTCATGAAGACCGAAAAGTCGGAGCCCGTTGTGGGGGATATTGAAATTAGCGGGGACTGACCCTGCCGTTAATAAGCCCTTTCCAGCGCTTCATAATCGGCGGCTATGTCCTTCCATCACAAATTCACTTGAGTTCCCTTCGGATAGCGCACTTCATAGCCCACGCGCACTGTTTTCGATTCGCCGGGTGCCAACGCCATCTTCCATTTCAGCCGGCCCCGTTCCCTGTCGTTTTCCCCTCCGCCGGTTTCCAGCAGCTTGACGCGTATCTTATCGTCCGCCGAAAGCGGATACGGTTCTTCGAGAGTAAGTGCGATGGGTGCCGACTTGTTATTCCGTACGGTAATCGCATAGGTAAACGTCTGCGATTGCTGGTTGCCGATCCATTGGCTGGCCCGGTGCTCGTCTACCCGCAGGCGGCTGATAGCCACACGCTCGTCGCGGCCCATGCTGAGGCGCAGGGTATCTTCCGTTTGTACGGGGTTTACCGTGGTTTGCCCCACATAGGCGTTTTCCACCACGAGGTTGGCACCGCCCGGCAGCAGATTCAGTTTCCGGTAGTCGGTTATTTCAGCCACCAAGAAGGCGTTGTTACTGAATTTAGGTGCAGCATAATACTGGTAATGCGCCGGGTGGGTTACCTGTTGCAATACCACTCCATGGGGCTGGCCGTCGGCGGCCACGTTATATGGTACGGGCGCCCGGAACCGGAGGTTCAGCTGGCTCTCCTGCACCTGCATGGGCATGGCGGCGTAAGCATTCCGCTTGGAGGTCGACGACACCACCTCATCCACCGCCATCTCTTCCACTTCCATAGTCGCGCGCGCTACCTCGTTATAGACCGGTTGCGGCGAAAACACATGTACATACCAGGGGTCGAACGCCGGCAGTGTACCCGGATTGGCCGGTGCGCCCGTGGCCAGGGTGAGGGCCACCTGTTTCCAGTCGACACCCGTTTGCTGCCACACCTGTGCTTTATACACCAGCGATAGGGGAGCACTGATGTCGTCTACCCGCAGGTCGTAGGAAGCCGACCACCCTGCTTCAGGCGTAACGTAGCGGATAGCGATGGAGGCTTCGGCCGGACGCTCGGCGTATAGCTGTAACGCGAGTATGCCGCCGTTGTTTCCCAGTGCGGCGCCTACCGTGTTGAGTGTCTTTTCCAGACTGTCCAGCTGGGTTTGGGTACGCTGCTGCGTCGCATTCAGCTCACTGATGCGGGCCCGCACGGCAAGCCGCTCCTGCTTGTAATACGCAATATACCGTTTCAGCTCGTCGATGCTGAAGTTGGTCTGCTTGCCCGCCAGCTGCTGATTTTCATCGAGCAGCGCCAGCGTGCCCTCCTCGGCCAGCTGGCGGTTGCGGAGGTCTTCCAGCTCGTGCTTGGCCTGCTTGATGCGGTCGGCCAACTTCCGGTAGTCCGGGTGGTCAAACGCCTGCGGTTGATCCGCATCGGAAGCCACCTGCTGCACGGAAAGTAAGCTCACGCCATCCGGCAGGTCGATGCGCAGCGACTGCTCATCCAAGTCGCGGGCGATACCCCCAATGCGAAGCTCATTGGCCCCTTGCGTTACATGCACACGGGCATGGTGCAACAGTTCCGCCCCCTGCACGTAAACCGTGGCGGAGTCGAGGTGGGCAAGTTGCGGCACGGGCTGTGCGATAACCACATGGGCAATACTGACCGCCCCGATCCAGCTTATTAATTTCTTAACCATAGCGTTTCTATTATATTTATCCATTTCGCGAAGGATTCGCGAACACCGGCAAATCCATAAAAAATCCAAAAATAATTCCGTATACGACCAACCTGACTCCTACGAGAAGCATTAGCATCGATGCGGGAAACCAATAAAAAGCCTGCCCCTCGCGGAGTTGCAGGGTAAGACCGGGGCGAAAACTCCTTCCGGCCGGAAGCACCAGGGTATACCGGCCTGCGGACAGGCGGCAGCTGTACAGCTCCATCCCACCCATTACCCCATCGTTCATCGAGGGGCGCATGAATGACGGCCATAACCTGACCACCTTATTGTCGTTGCTGTGTTGTATCACCGGCCGCAGTGTCGCAACCGGTGTTGGCTTAAACAGCCGACCACGTATACTCCGGCCTGCCCGACATCGACCTCAGCGGTGGTTCCGTTGTCGGCAATCGGAAACTCGACCAGCACCTGCCCCGAACCGCTTGCGTAACAGGCGGAAACCGAGCATATCTTCATTTTGTTCACGTAGGTATTTTTCTTGCTAACCGGTATGTCAACGCATCCCGGGGGAAAACCAACAGGGAACAACAACCTCGCTGGTGATTCAAAAATAAGGTACTTCGTCCACAAGGTTTACACCCGATTGTTATCCGTAGGCAATCGCCCTGTTTCCGTGATCATTTAACGCTTATTTGTTGTCATTTCGGACGCAAAAATGCCTCTTTGGCCACCGTACTTTCCGTATCATCAGTGCACTTATCCCGAAGGAAGAAGAAGCTGCCGATTACCGTTGCCACCGAAAGCAGCATTTATGGTGATTCACCCTATACAAACTAGGGCGTTGAGAATGATTTGCTTGAAAGCGATTCAGTTCATCTGCGTATACAGCACAAAAGCAAATGCAAAGATGAACCCTATATGGCCTATCTGAAAGAGCAAATGAGGAAAGGCATCAAAACCACATTCAGTGGAATAAAGGCGATGTTCCCCAGGAGCATACAAAACCCAATAAATATAAGCAGCAACTTAAGTTAACTAGTTAAATCCGGATTCCATAAGAAAATCTTTAGTAATCAAAACAGCCTCAAGATCGGCTAAAAAGTTCGACATTTGTAAAGTTCCCTCTACGATTTTGTAAAAAGTCCGCGAAAGCTTATTAAGTCTTCGTGGGCTTTTCATTTACCAGCCTTTCTCGCGTTTAATCCGCACGTCGTAAAACCGTAGGTTGTGGTCATTAAGTTCGGGGAAAGCTTCTGCCGTTACGGTAAGTGTATCTTCGATATATTCGTCGGCGGCATATGATGGAAGCCAGTAACCCACCCCGTTCAGCGCTTGGAGTAGCAAATCGGCATATTGCTTTTTATCGATCGACGATTTCATTTTAATCCCTTTCGGTTCACCGGTGGCCCTAACGGTCACCGTGAATTCGATTTTCACCGGATCGATTGGGTCATTGAGCGCCCCTTCGAACCAGTCGGATAAATACGTTGCGAGGAATCCCGTGAACCCGGTGTAGTCATCGATGGTACAACTCTTTGCGACCATCGCGTCGGCACGGCTGGAAAAATCCACGGGGACCAGGCTGTAACGGGGTGCATCGAAAAATTCCTCGTCGGTGTACGCCTCATACCCCTGTACAAATCGGCCTTTATTATAATATTCGTAACCGGCGCTTTTTTCCTTGCCGTCGCCGAATATGTATTTGACAGCCCAATTGCCATGCGGGCGCCCGTCTACCACTTTCCCTTTCCGTGTATAACGCGTATAGCCGAATTCGTTATAACCGTCGGCTTCAATGGAGAATTCGTAGCGCCCCTCACCATTGGTAACACGCTTCCGCCCGCTGCGGTCCCAAAAATTGACGATACGTGCGCCTTCGACGGTATAGCTTATTTCCAGCAAGGGCTTGCCATCCGGATAGTAAAAGCGGAGGGGCCCTTGGAAAGTACCCTGTATGTAGGAAGCCTGCCATTTTAACTGTCCGTTCGGATGATAGGCTTTAAAATCACCGTGTTTCTTCCCATCGATGTAGTTCCCTTCCAAAAGGAGCCGGCCAAGGTGGTCGAAGTCCGCAAATTCACCGATAAATGCCTGCTCTTGGAAATCATATGGACCCACGCGCTCGATAGCCCTAAACTCACAATCCCTGTCGACGAGGTAATAATGGTCGTCATAAAAAAAGCGGACGGTATCGCCGGATTCGCGCTCGTAAAATATCGGAGTGTGCTCAGCCGTATCGATGGGGGTGCCAAGCGCCACGGATGGCATGATGAAGACGAACGCTATGATTGGCCAAGATTTCATCATCCGGGGTTAACTAATGTGCTTCGAGCCAGTTGCTGCCTTCTCCGAGTTCGACAACGATGGGTACCGACATGGCCAACGCATTTTTCATGTGTTTTTCCGCCAGCTCTTTAAATATGTGGAGTTCCGCCTTTGGTACATCGAACACCAGTTCGTCGTGTACTTGCATAGTCATTTTACCTCTTAGTCCTTTTTTCTTAATTGCCTCGTGGATGTTGATCATAGCAATCTTTATCATATCCGCGGCGGACCCTTGGATTGGGGCATTGATCGCGTTGCGCTCGGCAAAGCCCCGCACGGTTTGGTTGGCCGAATTGATGTCCCGTAGGTATCTGCGGCGCTTCAACAGCGTTTCTACATAACCGTGTTCCTTAGCAAAATTGATGGTGTCGTTCATGTACCGCTTGATACCTGGGTATTGGGCGAAGTACTGTTCAATGATCTGTGCAGCCTCGGTACGGGGAATTCCGAGGTTCTGTGAGAGGCCAAATGCGGATTGGCCGTAGATAATGCCGAAGTTCACCGCTTTGGCGTTTCGCCGTTGGGCGGCGGTCACTTCGTCGAGTGGTACGCCATATACCCTGGCCGCGGTCGCTCGGTGAACGTCCAACCCCTTTTCAAACGCCTCCAGCATTCCTTTATCCCCGCTCATGTGGGCCACCAGCCGCAATTCGATCTGGGAGTAATCGGCCGATAAAATCACATGGTTGTCATCGGTTGGGATGAACGCTTTGCGTACCTCGCGCCCCCGTTCGGTACGAATGGGGATATTCTGTAGGTTCGGGTTGGTGGAACTCAGCCGCCCCGTGGCCGCCACTGCTTGGTTGTAAGAGGTGTGTACCCTGCCCGTGACAGGGTTGATGATGCTGGGTAGGGCATCCACATAGGTTGACTTCAATTTTTGCAGCTGCCTGAACTCAAGGATGTCTTTAACGATGTCGCTTTTCGAAGCCAGGGCCAGGAGGATGTCCTCTCCTGTTTTGTATTGGCCGGTCTTTGTTTTTTTGGCTTTGGGGTCCAGTTGTAGTTTTTCGAAAAGCACCTCGCCCAGTTGCTTAGGCGATGCGATGTTGAACCGGACACCGGCTTTCTCGTAAATCGTTTTTTCCAGCACTGAGGTGTCGGCTGCTAAAGATTCGGACAGCTGTTTGAGGACCGGTACGTCGACCTTTACGCCGCAGCGCTCCATTTCGGCCAACACATGGACCAGCGGGAACTCGACGTTCCGGGCCAGCGCAGCGGCCTCCGCCTGTTCCAGAAGCGGTTCGAAAACGGCCTTCAATTGAAGCGTGATGTCCGCATCTTCAGCGGCATATTCGGTGATGGCGACAAGGTCTACATCCTGCATGTTTCCCTGCTTCTTGCCCTTGGGGCCGATGAGGTTGGTAATCGGTATGGGCGTATAGCCTAAGTAGTTTTCTGCCAGCATGTCCATACCGTGGCGGGTATCCGGGTCGATGAGGTAGTGCGCCAGCATCGTATCGAATAGTGGCCCATTGACTATGACCCCATAGCGCGCGAGCAACAGGATATCGTATTTGACGTTTTGTCCGACTTTCTCGATGGATCCGTCTTCCAAAATGGGTTTGAAGTGGGCCAATACGTCCAAGCAGCCCTCTTTTTCGCACGGTGTGGGCACATACCAGGCCTTACCCGGCTCGATAGCAAAAGACAGGCCAACGAGATCGGCCGTATTGGCGTCTGTGCCCGTCGTTTCGGTATCGAAACAGAAACTGCGTTGTTTAGCTAACAAAGCGGCGAGCTCCTGCTGCAACTCTGGTGAATCGGCTAAAACGTAGTTGTGAGGGGTGTTGTGGACGTTCTTTCCGGCAGTAGGTGGCACGTATTCCGGGCCGGGGCTTAACACATCGGTCGCCGCACCGGCGGCATTGCCAAACAAGTCCATCTGGGTGCCCGATACCGCTTGTGCGGATGTGTTGAATTCTTCCCCAAAAACTCGCCTGCCCAATGTGCGGAATTCGAGTTCAGCAAACAGCGGCTCCAAAACTTCTCTATTCGGCTGTCCCAGCAGGAGCCGTTCCTCATCCAATTCAACCGGTACATCCAATTGGATGGTGGCCAGCTTCTTTGAGATCAATCCCTGTTCGGCAAACGTTTCGAGGTTTTCCCGCTGTTTGCCTTTAAGTTGGTCCGTATTGGCCAAGACGCCTTCCATGGAGCCAAACTGCTTGATCAGGCTTTTGGCGGTTTTTTCGCCGATGCCCGGAATGCCCGGAATATTATCCACCGAATCGCCCCATAGACCAAGGATATCGATGACCTGTTTTACGTCCGAGACTTCCCACTTTTCAAGGATTTCGGCTACGCCGAGCGTTTCCGCTCCATTGCCCAGGCGTGCAGGCTTATAAATAACGATATTAGCTGTTACCAGCTGACCGAAGTCCTTGTCGGGCGTCATGCAATATACAGTATACCCCTTGGCTTCTGCTTGTTTGGCCAATGTGCCGATGATATCATCGGCCTCATATCCATCCAGTGTGATGAGTGAAATATTGAACCCCTCGATCAGCTTATAGACATAAGGGATAGCGGCGGCCAGGTCTTCCGGAATTGCTTGCCGGTTGGCCTTGTACGCTTCAAATTCGACATGGCGGTTGGTTGGCGCCATGGTATCGAATACCACGGCGATGTGCGATGGTTGCTGCGTTCTAAGCAACTCCAACAGCGTATTGGCGAAACCGAATATCGCGGAAGTGTTGAATCCGGTTGATGTAATCCTGGGGTTCTTACTGAGTGCAAAATAGGCCCTGTAGATCAAGGCCATCCCGTCTAAAAGAAACAACTTCTTCACGTACTAGCGTATTGGTGTGGAGACAAAGATAGGGATATTGTGGCGTTTTTTTCCGACTTTTGCCAATATGGTAGGAAGCGCTTCGGCACATAAAGCGGTGGTTGGATGAGGGCCCTCGTCACCAAGTCGACCGGTAGTTGGTATGAGGTGCTTGCGGATGACGGCCAGGCCTATAATTGCCGAATCAAGGGAAAGTTCCGTACGAAGGACATCAAGACGACGAACCCCGTGGCAGTGGGCGATTGGGTGGACATCAGGGTTGAAACGGATACCGTTCCACATACGGCCATTATCGTGCAGCTGTATCAGCGAAGGAATTACATCATCCGTAAATCGATAAACCTCTCTAAACAGGCCCAGATTATTGCGGCTAATCTCGACCAGGCGATCCTCGTGGTTACCTTAGCGTCGCCTTTTACTTCGCTGGGTTTCATAGACCGTTTTCTGGTTACGGCCGAAGCCTATGATATACCCGCAAAGCTGGTCTTTAACAAGCTGGATTTGTTTTCCGAAGCGGGATTGGATGTTTTGGCCGATTACAAAGCGATTTATACGAAGCTTGGTTACCCCTGTTATGAAGTTTCAGCTCTTCAGGGAATGAACATCGAGGCGATTAAGGCCCTGCTGCGTCGGCGCACTACGTTGGTATTGGGCCATTCCGGTGTGGGGAAGTCCACGCTCATTAATGCAATCCATCCGGCGGCAAAAATGAAGACAGCGGCGATATCCGATTGGTCTGATAAGGGACGCCATACAACCACCTTTGCCGAAATGATACTACTTGCAGATGGCGGGCGGTTGATAGACACGCCGGGCATACGCGAACTGGGTATCATCGATATCGAACCGCAGGAGTTGGGCCATTTTTTCCCGGAAATGCGGGAGCGGATGGATGGTTGCCGGTTCAATGATTGCCGGCATATCAATGAACCAGGTTGTGCTGTATTGGCGGGGCTAGACGCCGGAGCGATCGCGCCGAGCCGCTATGACAGCTACCTGAGTATATACCATGGCAACGATACTCGTTTGTAGCCAGTGGGTACTTTTCGCGGTGTACTGCCGATTGAAGAGGGTGCGGCTGCGTCCACGGCAATGATGACATTAATATTGAAAGAATTGGTAGCTTTGCAACGATGAATATCCGGTTGCGCATTTTGCTGGTCTCGCTGTGTTGCTTCTCGTCCCTATTGGGACTGCACGCCCAAGTGGAGGAAGATTTTAGCAGTGCGCTGGACTCTGCAAGAGCCGCGGAAGACAATAAGGAGGATACTGTCATATATACGGCTAGGTATGTGCGTTATACCACCTTGGCCATGATGAAGCAAGGCACATTTACTTACCAAATCGACACCTTACATAGGAACTTCCAGTATTATAACCCTCAAAACCTTCCGAAAAGCCCTACCATCCATTTGGGTAGTTACGGTTTAGCCACGCGTGATATGCTCTTTGAGCCCGACAAGACGATTGGTTTCCAGACGGGCTTCCATAGCTTGGAGCGTTACCTCTACCAACCGGACTCGATTAAGTATTACCGCGCACGAGCGCCGTTTTCGGAATTATACAATGTCGGATTTTTCTTCGACGATCAGGTTATCCGGGCCAAAGTGACCCAAAACATCAATCCGCGGCTGAACATTGGGGGTGAATTTCATGCGGCGCGAGCCGACGGATATTACATCAACCAGCGGTATAATGATTTGAAATCTGCGGTGTTCGCCTGGTATGAATCGGACAATCACCGGTACAACCTGCTCACCAATGCGGTATTCAATAAGTTGACGTCGACCGAAAATGGGTCGATATTGAACGATACCTTGTTTCGCGATCCGGACCGCGGCCCGAGTGACGCCGAGTCAACACGCCTGCGGGGCACACGCGACGAGCGGCCGCGGCACACCTGGCGGGATAACAGTATCTTCCTCCGGCAAAGCCTGTTCATGGGGCGCTTGGATACCATCAGCGCAGGGCTGCCGGAACAGCAGATCCTGCCAACCAACCGGGTGTCGCACAGCGTTCAATTCCGCGCACGGACCTTCCAGTTCTATAAGAACGAGGACGATGTCAACGATGCGTTTCCTTTCGGAGAGAGCATCCTGTCGGCAGACACGACCCGCCTTACGACCATTACAAATGATTTTGGTTATAGTTTCTACCTCAGGGGCAAATCGGTGGCCTTCATTAAAAATGAGGTGAAACTCGATTTGGGATACCGACACGACATGCATTGGTACCGCGACCGCGGAATGGATGCGTTTCTGCAAAACAGCATGCTCAAAGCGGGCATCGGGTACCGTTTCAGCGATCGGATTTCGATAACCGGCGATTTGAACCAGATCGTGCAGGGCGCAAATTTTGGCGATTATCTTTATGACGCAAAAGCGGACATCTTGTTGAGCAATGCTGTAGGGCGGGTTGTGCTTGGCGCTTATACACAAAACAAGTCGCCCGAACAATTATTCCAACGTGTTAACTATACCTACCATCAGTGGGGCCACGATTTTGCGAAGACCAAAACAACCAATTTCTCATTTACCTATGAAAATGCCCGGTTCGGGTTTTCTGGGAAGGCGGAGTATTTTTTGATTAACAATTATCTTTATTATAGGGAAGTGGAGAACCCCGGCAATAACCCGCGGTTGTTCCGCACCATCGAGCCCGCCCAACTGGGCAACAGCATCAACTTACTGAAGGTGTCGCTTGGTCAGAACTTCCGGCTGGGACGTTTCCATTTAGACAACTACGCAGTGTACCAGAAATCGGACTACAATGCCGTGCTTGCCGTACCCGAATTATATACGTGGCACAGCTTTTATTATAATGGGTTGCTCTATAAGATTGTGGATTTCAACCTGGGCTTTGATGTTCGTTTCAATACACCTTTCCGGGCGCCGTCCTATGCCATCAACATTGGGCAGTTTTATAATGACAATGCAGGCATCGAGTTTTCCACCTACCCTATTGTGGATGTGTGGGCCACGGCGACACTCAAACGGGCGAACTTATTCATAAGTTATAATTTCGCTAACCAGCTTGCATGGCCCACGGGCTACTACACCGTGCGCCGGTATCCGATGCAGAATGCGAACCTCCGGGTTGGCATTGCTTGGAAATTCTACGATTAGTTGTGGTTTAATTTGTGTTACCTTTGCCTACCATGGATGCAATGAATTGGAAGCAATTGCTGTCAGCCAAACGATGGGGTTACGAGTCCCGGCACATCGATGATCAGCACGACGCGCGTTCAGAGTTTCAGCGCGACTATGACCGGCTCATTTTTTCGTCGCCTTTCCGCCGGTTGCAGAACAAAACACAGGTTTTTCCGTTGCCTGGAAGCGTCTTCGTCCACAATAGGCTTACGCATAGCCTGGAGGTTGCCAGTGTTGGCCGGTCATTGGGCCGCATTTTCTACAATGAAACCAGGAAGTCTTTTCCTTCGATTGATTCTGAAGTGCCTTTTTTGCAGGAAGTGGGAAACATCGTCTCTGCGGCATGTTTATCGCACGACCTCGGGAACCCGGCGTTTGGCCATTCCGGGGAGGCGGCCATTTCCAGTTATTTTACGGATGGTGACGGGCACGCCTTCAAGGAGCGGGTTTCGCCCGAAGAGTGGGCAGATCTGACCCACTTCGAGGGTAATGCAAATGCACTAAGGGTACTCACACACGCGTTTGCGGGTAAGGATGAACATGGGTTTGCGCTGACATACAGTACGCTTGGTGCTATCGTCAAATATCCCTGTGCCGCCATCGAAGGCCATAACAAGTTGGTACACCACCGGAAAAAGTACGGCTATTTCCAGTCGGAACAACCTGTATTTGAGAAAATCGCAAAGGAGCTCGGCCTGCTTTCCGAAGCCGGGCAACAAGGAGGATATAAGCGGCACCCACTGGTCTACCTGGTGGAAGCGGCCGATGACATTTGTTATAACATTATCGATCTGGAGGATGCACATCGATTGGGCATTCTCACGTACGAACAAGTAGCCCATCTGCTGCTGCCGATCTGTGGCGATAGCCAATTAAAGGCACGCTTGAACAAGCTTAGTGACACGGATAGCCAAATAAGCTTATTGCGGGCCAAAGCGATAAACACACTGATCATGGCCTGTGCTAACGCGTTTATAACGCACCAGGAAGACATATTGCATGGCCGTTTTGATAAGTCGTTAGTGGACGCGCTGGCAGTCGAGTTAGCGGACGGGATGCGTGCCATCGAGCGAGTTTCCGTTGAGAAAATCTACAACGCGCAGTCCGTCGTGCAAATCGAAGTGGCTGGATACAAAGTCATGAATGGCTTGCTGGAGGAATTCGTTCCTGCCTATCTCCGCGAAAAGAAAACCAAGTACGACACGAAGCTGCTGGCTTTAATGCCGAAGCAATTCCATACCGATCGGGAAACCACTTACGCCAAGATACGCTCGGTGCTGGACTTTGTTTCGGGGATGACCGATCTGTATGCGGTAGAACTTTACAGGAAGATCAAAGGCATTTCTTTCCCGTCGTTGGATTGAAAATGCCCAGCGTTTAAACGTTACAATAAAATTGCCTTAGACATGCAGACCACGCTATATAACCCTTTCGAGGACTTCCGTTTCGACAATGACACCTGCTTTCTGAGCGGGGAGCCGCTACGGTCGGCCGAGGATCGGATACAAGTGTTTCCGGATTGGCTCATGCGCAAATTTGACATTGCGGACAAGCCGTTTAAGCTACTCGACGAAAGCCTCCGCACGTATGAGCAGTTGCAGTTGCCCTGTGCGGCTGCCGTGGCTGAGCGCATTTCGGAGTTAGATAACCACATCGAGCAGGCCTTTGAGCAAGGATACGAAGCGGTGGAGGAAATGGACAGCGTGACACTCTTCCAGTGGGTAGCGCGCATGGTGTACGGCGTTGTGTATAATGAGATCCAAGCGGGGATACGCCAACAGACGCTTAGTGGGGAAGCGATGAATTTCTCGCAGGTACTTGTGCATAAGTTCAAGAACCTCCACCTCATGCTGCAGTCGTTGATCGTTCCCGTCCAATTTGACGGACTGCCATTTACGCTGGTCACTGCCCGAGTGGACAACCCCGCCGGTACCTTTAATTACCGTGATGAAATCAACACATTGGTGTATTCGCTGAGGATGAATGATTTCGGTTTGATCGTCTGTCTTCAGGACAATGGTGCGAATGGGGTTTACCACAGCGCGTTTACGAAGCCATTATTGGGTCGGCGGCTCCACCCCATCCAATTTGAGGAGCTGTGTGCCCGATTTTTCTACTCGGCCTACCTCTTCAACAGGTTACCAACGTATACAGTGATGCCGACCGCTGAGCAGGTTTATATCGAACCGATGCCGCTGATGGACATGAGCATGAAACCGGTATTCGATCATTGGCAAGTGAAGACCTATGGCCAAGTTCTTGAAAATTTTTGGAAGCCTTGGGGGTACACGCTGTTTGAAATCATCAAAGACCCGGAACGTCCCATGTCGTTCCTTTTAGACAGCGAAGGTGGGCCAATCGACGGGGGAGAAATCACCTTGCCGGTGGGCTGAAACAAGGAGTGGCCGTGCGCTCACCGCGACGGGAGCGGGCATGCAGTTTTTAAAGGCGCTGAAGATTAGACTTTTGCAGAAAAGTGTCAATATTTTTCCCCTCAGTATTTGCATTAAAGGAAAAGGTTATTACCTTTGCATCCCGCTTCGGAGGAGGCGGTTGTTCCTTGAGGTTTTCGGTTTG
>CAZTJY010000072.1:0-10776 GCA_964613725.1 uncultured Parapedobacter sp.
CTATCAAACCGCCTATCTAAAGGCGCATTACCCGGCAGAATACATGGACTCGGTGCTGTCGAACAACATGAACGACATCAAGCAGGTGACGTTCTTTATGGAAGAATGTAAACGGATGGAGCTTCAGGTTCTTGGGCCTGACGTCAACGAATCATTTTACAAATTCACGGTAAACAACAAAGGAGCTATCCGCTTTGGGATGGGTGCCGTAAAAGGCGTCGGCGCTGGAGCTGTGGACACCATTGTACAAAGCCGCAAGGATAAGCCCTATTTATCGATATTTGATTTGGCTCGCCGGGTAGACTTGCGGGCGGCCAATAAAAAGGCACTTGAAAGCCTCACGTATGCCGGCGGATTCGATTGCTTTGCGGAGACCCATCGGGCACAATATTTCTATGCCGATGGCGATGGGAGCACAATGCTAGAAAAAGCGCTGAAATACGGCGCTAAACACCGCGAAAGTGAAAATTCGGCGCAGGTAAGCCTATTCGGTGGTGGCAGCAACGTGGACATCCCCGAACCAACCCTTCCCAATTGCCCAGAATGGGGGCTAATCGAAAAGCTCAAATACGAAAAAGATGTCATCGGTATTTACCTCACCAGTCACCCACTGGATACCTATCGATTTGAAATCACCCATTTCTGCCAACATCCGGTAAAGCTGCTTACGCTCATCGATAAAGCGAAACAGGCCGAGGTGGCCGACGACGTGCGGGAAGAATTCAATAAAATCAAGAACCGAGAATTGACAATTGGCGGGATGATCACCGTTGCCAGTCACCGGATCACGAAAAATGGGAAACCGTTTGGGGTAATGGTCATTGAAGATTATTCGGATGCTTACGAAATAGCACTCTTTGGTGAAGAATACGTAAAAATGAAAGGCTACCTCAACGAAGGTTATTTCGTGCAGGTTCGGGGCATGGTTGCAGAACGCTATCGCCAAGCGGGCAATTGGGGGTTCGAGATCAAAAGCATGCAATTACTTTCGGATTTGCGCGATAAGCTGGCCAAAAGTCTGACCATACAGGTACCGCTTCATGAACTGAATGACGGTTTCGTCGAGCGGATACAACAGCTGGTGCATACAAATATCGAGCAGCATGAAAGCAAAACCTGCCAATTGCGGTTTGCCATCCGAGACATGGAATCGGAAATCAGCATCGAAATGCCTTCTAAAGGACTGAGAATCAACCTTAGCAATGATTTCATCGAAACCCTTACGAAAATAAATGGCGTACACTACAAGTTAAATTAATGTCAGATTGTCGTGGTTTATGCCCTGGCAATGATTTTGATCGCTATCTTTGTCGGGAGCCGTACGTCGGAGACAACGCGCAAACGAGCGATGTAAATGTCCGGAGGTACTAGTGGATAAAACGGACAACAAAAAGTAACTATAACGATTAAATATTATGGCATTAGAAATCACAGACAGCAACTTCGACGAGGTTGTACTTCAGTCAGACAAGCCAGTATTAGTGGATTTTTGGGCAGAATGGTGCGGTCCTTGTCGCATGGTAGGCCCGATTGTGGAAGAACTGGCTAAGGAATACGACGGCAAAGCAGTGGTCGGTAAAGTAAATGTCGATCACAACCCCGATATCTCGGTCAAGTATGGCATCCGCAATATCCCTGCGTTGCTATTCTTCAAAGATGGACAGATTGTGGATAAACAAATCGGTGCGGTACCCAAATCGGTATTGACCGACAAGCTGGTTAAACAGCTTTAAGACAAAGGCGCAAACCTCATACCATAGCCCGTGATCGAACCATCATGGGCTATGTTTTTTTCCTGAATGGCACCGCATGCAGGTTTCCTGTATTTTCTGTATGTTTGTGAAGTATTTAAGTTATGCTAAAACAGACTTTACAACAGAAGCTACTACAGAAACTTTCACCGCAGCAAATCCAATTCATCAAATTGCTGCAGGTGCCCACCGTGTCATTGGATACGCGTATCAAAGAAGAACTGGAAGAGAACCCCGCACTGGAAGATATCAGCCTAGCCAACATGAACGATCCGGTCGAAGAATATCCGGACAAAGATCCCGATGACGATAACTTCAGCGACGATGACCAATCCGGCGAACTCGACGAATTCAATGTAGACGATTACCTGCAAGCAGATGACATAAACGACTACGGGACGAGCCAAGGCAATGGCGGCGACGATGAAGACGACCGTAAGGAAATCCCTATCGCCATCCAAAACTCTTTTTTCGAAAACCTGCAACAGCAACTCGACTTATTGGCTTTGTCGGATAAGGATTTCCTTATCGGCCAGCAGATTATCGGTAGCCTGGATGACGATGGTTACTTACGGCGGCCGATATCCTCTCTGATAGATGACTTGGCTTTCGCCCAAAATGTCATGGCTGAAGAGGAAGAAGTGGGCGACATACTGAAAATCATTCAAGGGTTCGACCCCGCGGGGATTGGCGCGCGCGACCTACAGGAGTGCCTATTGATCCAACTCCGGAAAAAGGATCAGGAAAACCCCATCATCAAGAAGGCAGTTACCATCGTTGAGAACCACCTCGACGAATTCACCAAAAAACATTACGACAAGCTCGAAAGGGCGCTCAATATCGATTCGGAAGAACTTAAGGAAATCGTCAACGAGATTCTCAAGCTCAACCCGAAGCCGGGGGATTCGGGCGCGGTAGCCGGCAAGCAGTTGCATATCATTCCCGATTTCCATATCGCTAACAACGATGGCGTGCTTCACCTCACCTTGAATGCTCGGAATGCGCCCGAACTCCGTGTGAGTCGGTCGTACCAGGAAATGTTTGACCATTACGACAAGGCTGCCCAGAAGGACAAGAAAATGAAGGAGGCTGTTCAGTTCGTCAAACAGAAACTAGATTCGGCGAAATGGTTCATCGATGCCATAAAGCAGCGGCAACAGACGCTGCTCAAAACGATGAATGCCATCATGAACTATCAATATGAGTATTTTCTTACTGCCGATGAACGGAAACTGAAGCCGATGATCCTCAAAGACATCGCAGACCGCATCGACATGGACATTTCAACGGTTTCGCGCGTAGCCAATTCAAAATATGTGCAAACGGAATTTGGAACGTTTTTATTAAAGTCCTTCTTTTCGGAGGCCATTCAAACCGATAGCGGCGAAGAAGTATCTAACAAGGAAGTAAAAAAGATACTGGAAGAATGCATCTCTACGGAAAACAAGCGGAAGCCCCTTGCCGACGAGAAGCTTACCGAAATATTAAAAGAGAAAGGGTACACCATCGCCCGCCGAACGGTAGCCAAGTACCGGGAGGCTATGGGGATTCCGGTAGCCCGGTTGAGGAAGGAACTGTAAGGATTGGCATCAGGCAATAGACGATAGGGTAAACACAAATAAACGTTAAATATGATGAACCATTCAATTTTGATGGCTGCTGGCGCCGCGCTGGTCATGTGCGGATGCGGCGGAAGCCAACAACAAGACAACGGGAATACCGCGGAAGCAACCACGACATCCCCCGCCCTCACTCAGGTATGGAAAACAGACACGGTGTTCACCGGTTCGGAATCGACCTTGTATGACCCGTCGGCAGACGTCATCTATGTTTCCAATGGCAATACCAAAGCCGGGGATAAAGACAATGACGGATTTATTTCGGTAGTTAACACCGACGGCACCATTCGCGACCTGAAGTGGGTAGAAGGCAACCTTCATGCCCCAAAGGGCATGGCATTACTGAATGGTAAATTGTATGTGACGGACATCGACGAAATAAAAATCATCGATGTCGCTTCAGCCGCAATTGATAAAACGATTGCCGTGGACAGCGCTGTCTTCCTGAATGATGTAGCGACAGACGGACAGCTAGTGTATTTTTCAGACAGCCGAACTGGCAGTATTTACAGCCTGACGGCTGATGGCAATTACACGGCGATATCGACCACTAACACCGGCGTGAATGGACTGGAATGCCATGGCGGCCACTTGTATGCGCTGGACGGAGAAGGTCTAAAGAAGTTCAGCAGCGACGGTAACTACACTCAAGAGGTCATTAACACCGAGGTGACCGGTGGTGACGGTCTCGTAATCCTCAACGATAGCACGTTCGTAGCCAGCAGATGGCATGGCGAGATTTTTCTCGTCCGAGGCAACGAAACCACGGTATTGCTTGACACACAGCAAGAGAAGTCGAATACCGCCGATATAGGCTATGTACCGGGACAGAAGCTGGTCATTGTACCCACATTTCTCAAAAATGAGGTGGCAGCTTACGAGCTTTCATATTGATCGAAACGTAATGAGTTAAACCCCGCTGCTTGCGCGATTCATGAGCATCGCGCAAGTAAAATCGGGAGGCTCCAGCAGGCGGGTATGACTCACCCGAACATTCGGTTACTTTTCGTATTTTTGCGGTTTCAACAAATAGGATATCACCATGATGAACGTTAGGATTGGGACGGTGCAAATGAGCTGTGTTGCTGACAAGGCGGCCAATTTAAAAAAAGCGGCGGCACAAATCCGCGTGGCTGCCGCTAAGGGTGCTCAGATTGTGTGCTTGCAGGAGTTGTTTACTTCCCTCTATTTCTGTGATGTGGAAGATTACGACAATTTTGAATTGGCGGAACCTATACCAGGACCATCTACAGAAACACTTCAAGCGGTGGCGGCGGAATTGGGTGTAGTTATCATCGCTTCACTATTCGAAAAACGTGCGCATGGCCTGTATCACAATACCACCGCCGTAATTGATGCGGATGGCACTTATCTGGGAAAGTATCGCAAAATGCACATTCCCGATGATCCGGCCTTCTACGAAAAATTTTATTTTACACCGGGAGATTTAGGTTACAAGGTTTTCAAAACGAAATTCGCGACGATTGGTGTACTTATCTGTTGGGATCAGTGGTACCCAGAAGCTGCCCGCATTACCACGCTAATGGGAGCTGAAATCTTATTTTATCCCACAGCTATCGGCTGGGCAACGGATCAAGACGAAGAAACCAATCAGGACCAGTATAACGCTTGGCAGACCATTCAGCGCTCGCATGCCGTGGCCAATGGCATCCCTGTGGTTAGTGTGAACCGCGTTGGATTTGAGCAAAATGGTGCCATGAAATTCTGGGGCGGTAGCTTTATCACCAATGCTCAAGGCCGATTGCTCTATTTAGGGTCTCATGACGTCGAAGAAACCGAAGTGACTGAAGTAGACCTGGCGCATTCCGACTATTTCCGCAAACATTGGCCCTTCTTGCGCGACCGTCGGATTGACAGCTATGCACCGATTACCAAACGGTTTATAGACGAGTAAACCGAGGTGTTTTTCCAATTTGTTTCCAAAAATCCATCGTTCTTTTGTAAAGTATGACTGCTACACCTAAAAAGCTAGGCTATCATTTTCCCGCCGAGTGGCACCGCCACCGCGCCACGTGGTTGAGCTGGCCCCACAAGGAAGCTAGCTGGCCCGGCAAACTGGAGGCGGTATACGCTCCTTATTGTGCATTTATCCGGGAAGTGTCCCTCGGCGAACAGGTTTGCATCAATGTGGCAGACCACGCTATGGAATTGGACGCTATCGACCGTTTATCGGCCGCCGGTGTGGACTTGGACAACATCCGTTTTTTCCACCATCCAACGGATGATGCCTGGTGCCGCGATCACGGACCCGCCTTTTTGATTAACCGTGATGAACATGTCGGGAAAGCCATTGTGGATTGGGGGTATAACGCGTGGGGAAATAAATATCCACCCTACGAACAAGACGATGTTATCCCAACGCTTGTAGGCAAGGCATTGAACCTTCCTGTTTTCCATCCGGGCATCGTCATGGAAGGCGGATCGGTCGATTTCAACGGCCAAGGTACCGTTCTTACGACCAAAGCATGCCTGCTGAATGAAAACCGCAATCCGCAGCTAACGCAGGAACAGATTGAAAATTATCTCCGTGAGTATTACGGGATTTCGCAAGTGCTATGGCTGGGCGACGGAATTGTTGGAGACGATACAGACGGCCATATTGACGACATCACGCGGTTTGTAAGCGCCGATACGGTGGTTACCGCTGTCGAAGAGAATCGCGCTGATGAGAACTACGGCATCCTGCAGGAAAACCTGCGGGTGCTGCGGGCGATGCGACTGGAAAATGGCGATCCGCTTCGTATTGTTGAGCTGCCCATGCCAGCACCAGTGGTGTACGACGGCCAACGGCTACCGGCGTCTTACGCGAATTTCTATATTGCCAATGCAGCCGTGGTGGTTCCGACATACCGCGACGACAGAAATGACGAGCGTGCACTGGATATCCTGGCCAAGTGTTTCCCGGATCGTAAGGTCGTAGGCATAGACAGTACCGACATCATTTGGGGCCTCGGTAGTTGGCATTGCCTAAGCCAGCAGGAACCCTGGTGATAGCAACACGATCAGTAACTCGTTATTACATAAATACCAATCGACAATGAACAAGACGTCACTCCCCTTTCTTACCACACTCTTACTATTGGTTACCACGTTAAACGCAGTGGCCCAACGTGAGCGCGACGAACGGCCGACGATTGAAAACTTCAAAGGCATCCAATACACGGGCGACGACTCCACCTTCTACATCAACTTCCGTTTCCGGATGCAAAGCCGTTTAAAATATACCTCCGCGAGTGGCAACGACTTCAGTGCCGAGAGCCTGGAAGCCCGGATCAGGCGATTGCGGCTCCGCATGGACGGTTATATCTATAATCCGAAATTCTCCTATAGTATCCAACTGGGCTTCACCCGTGGCGACCAGGATTATGACGACACCGACGTGCCCAACCTGGTGCGCGACGCCGTCGTGTTTTATAATTTCACGGATAATTTTTACGTGGCCTTTGGGCTTAATAAGCTTCCGGGTAACCGCCAACGGGTCAATTCTTCCGGCGAACTGCAATTCGCTGAACGTTCGCTGGTCAATGCCACGTTCAATATAGACCGTGACTTCGGTTTCAAGGCCTATTATTCACCGAAAATCGGGTCGGTACCCTTCCATTTTAAGGGGGCCATCACGACAGGTGAAGGGCGGGTAGCCAATGCGACCGACGATGGACTGGCATACACCGGAAGAGCGGAATTTTTGCCATTAGGCGCGTTCACCAACGAGGGGGACTATTATGAAGGTGACCTCGAATACGAGGAAACGCCGAAACTTTCCATCGGCGGGGGCTACAGCTTCAATGACCGCACCACGCGGGTACATGGTCAAACCGGCGGATACCTCGGTGCGCCGCTTACGCTAAAAACATCATTTTATGACGCCATCGTTAAATATCGTGGTTGGGCCTATCAAGTGGAATACATGAAACGCGCTGTCGATGATCCCATTACCATTGACGACGAAGGGAAACCAACCCATGCCTTTAAGGGGCAGGGGGTAAACCAACAGCTCTCCTATGTTATCAACCGGGACGCAGGGTATGAACTCGCCGGCCGGTATACCTGGATAAAACCGCATGACGATATCCGTGCATTGGAAGTGCAAGCCGACGTGATCGAATTGGGACTGACAAAGTATTTCCGCGCACACCGGTTGAAATTGCAACTTAACGCCAATTACCAGGTAGCCGATGGCATCTACCGTACGGACCATCCCGACAACCACTGGGGCGGAACATTCCAGATTGAGCTGGGTATCTAAAAAAAAATGAGATATTACATCATAGCCGGAGAGACATCGGGCGACCTACACGGCGCCAATTTAATCCATGCGTTGAAATCGGCTGACGCTGAAGCCCAGTTTCGCATCGTTGGCGGCGACCGCATGCAGCAGGCGTCTGGCGAACCCGCGGTAATCCACACGTCCCAAATGGCGTTCATGGGCTTCGTCGAAGTACTTGCCAATATCCGTACAATCGCCCGCAACCTGCACACGGTCAAGGCGGATATTACGGCGCACGAGCCGGATACGCTGGTGCTTATCGACTTTCCTGGGTTCAATCTAAAGATTGCGGAATTTGCAAAAAAAGCGGGGATTCGCGTATGCTACTATATTTCACCGAAAGTGTGGGCCTGGAACCAACGACGGGTATTAAAGATCAAGCGGGTCGTCGACAAATTATTCTGTATCCTTCCTTTCGAGGTGGATTTCTACCGGAAATGGGGCATGGAGGTAGACTATGTGGGAAATCCGCTGCTCGATGCGATAGCGAACCACACGGCTGAACCCCGCTTTGCCGAAACCAACCGGCTCACAGGCAAACCCATCATAGCCTTGCTGCCCGGTAGCCGCGCCATGGAGATCCGGCGGATATTACCTGTCATGGCCAACGTATCCCGGCAATTCCCCGGTCACCATTGTGTGGTAGCAGGGGCGCCCAACTTCAACCGCGAGTTTTACGAGCAACACATGGACGGATTGGCGTTACCGGTTGTGTTCGACGCGACGTACGATTTGCTTAAACATGCCGAGGCGGCGGTGGTGACAAGCGGCACCGCCACATTGGAGACCGCGCTATTACGGGTGCCGCAGGTCGTGGTGTATAAAGCGAACCCCATCTCCATTGGAATCGCCAGGATGGTCATCAATGTCCGGTTCATTTCGCTGGTTAACCTCATCACGGATATGCTAGCTGTGCGCGAACTTATCCAGAAAGAATGCACCGCAAATCGCATTGCCGACGAATTGGACCTCTTAATCAATAATAAGGAGTACAGGGATAATATCCTGGAAAACTATGATTTACTGATGGGAAAAATGGGCGATCCGGGTGCATCGGAACGCACCGCCAAGTTGATCACGGAATTTTTAAAAGAACGCGCCATAGACAGCGGAAACCCAACCAACGATTAGCCAACCAGTTCCCTGTAAAAGTCGAGACATTCTTTAATAACATCCTCTTCTACGAACACATCAACAGCACATGAACCGATATCGTTGGGCAACGCGAAGCCAATGCGATCGCCGGCATTTTTCTTGTCGTTCTTCATCAAGGCGATTAACTGGCCATAAATTTCCTTTTCGAATCGATAATCCGGGAAATGCTGACGAAATGTACGAATGATGTCGGCCAATGCCTCCTCCCCTAACCCATTCAGACGCCGGGCGAGGTAGGCTTCACAGATCATGCCAACGGCAATCGCTTCGCCATGCAGCAACGGGTCGTGGTCGTGTGCTAATGAATAGCCCTCCAAAGCATGGCCGATGGTATGCCCAAAATTCAATATTTTTCGTAATCCTTTTTCCTGTGGATCCTGGGTTACCACGTAATTCTTGATAGCCACCGAGTGCTTGATATCGTCCAAATTAATCGCTGTCGCATTCCTTTCTTTCACGGTTTCGTAGAAGGTTCGATCGGCAATCAACCCGTGTTTAATCACCTCGGCAAAGCCGGATACCAATTGACGGTTCGCCAAGGTTTCCAGAAACTTTGTCGCGATGAACACGGCTTTGGGCTGTGCGAACGTGCCGATAATGTTTTTCACGTGATCCATATCGATACCCGTTTTGCCGCCAACGGACGCATCCACTTGCGACAGCAGCGTGGTAGGAACTTGCACGAAATCTATACCACGTTTGAACGTCGATGCCGCAAAACCGCCCATATCGGTGACAACGCCGCCTCCTAGATTAACCAGTAGGCTTTGCCTATCGGCCCCGAAATCGAGCATCATCTTCCAAATCCCGACGCAGAAATCGATGTTTTTATTTTCCTCCCCCGGCTCTACTTCGATGACATTGCACCCGCGCAACTGAGGCACTGCGGCTTGAAGCACGGGCAGGCAGTGTGTACCCGTATTCCTGTCGGTAAGTATAAGTACCTTCGAGTAGTGACTGGTTTGAAGGAAGTTATCCAATGTGGCTAGGGTGTTATCAAAAAAGACTTCGTAACCGGTACTTGTTATGCTGTTTTTTCCCATCGATTCAATTATCTTATTTTCATCAGTTTCAACTCAAAGTCTTTCACCCTATCGTAGTAAGGAATATCCGAACGCCGTGCAAATTGGATAAAATGCATAATAATGCTATCACGCTGGTTTTGCGGAACGGTGGAAACGATATCTACACCTCCGTCGTCGAGGATACGCAAATCCTTCACCTCTTTTATCGAATCGGGAAATTGTGCCACATGCATCAATACCGAAGCGTATTTTTGGACTCCCTTGGAATACGCAGCGAGCGCCGAAGGTGCTTCAACCGTGTCTGATTCAATTTTTTCCACCACCGCGTCGGCTCCCCTGGCTCCGTATGCCTCCACGGGAATTGCAATAATATAGGACCGATTTGCATGATTGCCATTCCTTTGGCACGCATAAAAAATGACACCAAATACAATAAAAAATACAACCTTCATGGCTTTTCAATAAGACGTACCTGCTTTCCATCAAATTCCACGGTATCACCCGGTTTAACTTTCAGGCGCTTCCGATAATCCACGGTGCCGTTCCATCGGACCAATCCGGCCGACACCACCGCTTGGGCTTCGCCGCCGTGCTCCACCCAATTGAGCGCCTTGAGCAGTTGGATCAACTGAATGTGTCCGCCAGTGATTTGAAAGGTATCCATGCGACAAACTTAGATAAATTATTGATTACTTTAACAGCTTTTTCGGCATCATGAGATCGCTTCGCTAAGTTGTTTGAGAAAACAGTTTATCGGTCTCTCCGCTGCCGTGGAAATCCGATTTTATCGGGGAAATGTACGGCTTACCTCCGCTTATTGCAATAGGCGCAACCATATCGATATATGATTGCCATTTTATCAATAAAATCACCTTTTAATAGCTAATTAATAATGAAAATGATAACTTGTACACAGTTTATAAGTTAGTTCACCAAAT
>CAZTJY010000072.1:10786-20385 GCA_964613725.1 uncultured Parapedobacter sp.
TAAAAAAAAGCCAATATTTTTTGAAATAATTACTAATTTAGCAAATTAAATACAGCTAACTAAATAGGATGACGGATATATTAACACGACCAGAAGGTCTTTATCAGCCTGATTTTGAGCGGGATGCGTGTGGAGTAGGTTTTGTAGCCCATATCAAAGGCAACAAATCGCATACACAGGTGCGGGATGCATTGACCATGTTGGAAAACATGGAGCACAGGGGCGCTTGCGGCTGCGATCCGGAGAGCGGAGACGGTGCGGGCATTATGCTCCAACTGCCCCATGAGTTCCTATGGGAGGAGTGCATCGAATTAGGCATCCAGCTAAGCGAGCCCGGTTACTATGGAGCGGGAATGGCCTTCCTGCCGAAAGATGCCAACGCAAATGAAATTTGCCGTCAAATAATTCGGCAAGCATCTGAGGAGCGGGGAATGCCTTTTCTAGGTTTCCGCACAGTGCCGGTAAATCCCGAAGGTATCGGTAGCACGGCGTTGAGTGTAGAACCGGAAATCGTTCAGTTCTTTGTGTCGCGTCCTGAAGGAGTCGGCACGACGGCTGATTTCGAACGGAAACTGTTCATTTTACGGCGGCTTATTACCAAAAAGGCGCGGGAGATGCAGGTGGCGAGCGATAGCCTTTACATTGCTTCACTCTCGTGTAAGGTGATTGTTTACAAAGGGCAACTGACCACCTATCAAGTTGGCACATACTTCAAGGACCTTTCGGATGAACGGGTAACATCTGCGTTTGGGCTGGTGCATTCCCGGTTTTCGACCAATACATTCCCTTCGTGGCAATTGGCCCAACCGTTTCGGATGCTCGCACATAACGGAGAGATCAACACGCTAACGGGGAACCTCAACTGGTTCTATGCCGGACTCCGCTCGTTGTCTTCTCCTTATTTCACGGAAGAAGAGATGCAAATCCTACTGCCCGTTGTAGACGGCCACCAATCTGATTCAGCCTGTTTGGACAACGTGGCAGAGCTGCTATTGCACAGCGGCCGCAGTGTAGCCCACGCCATGTTGATGATGGTACCGGAGGCATGGGATGGCAATACGCAGATGGATCCACTCAAAAAGGCGTTCTACGAATATCACGCCACGCTAATGGAGCCCTGGGATGGGCCGGCAGCATTATGTTTCACGGACGGCACAACCATTGGTGCCATGCTCGATCGCAATGGGTTGCGGCCTTTGCGGTTCGCGGTAACTTCAGACGACCGGGTCATCGTGGCATCGGAAGCCGGAGCACTCCCCGTAGACGAGCGTACTATTATTAAGAAGGGTCGGCAACAGCCCGGCAAGATTTTCCTGATTGACATGGAAAAAGGTCAAATCATTTCCGACGATCAGGTAAAGGGTGAGCTTTCCGCGCGCCAGCCATATGAGGATTGGCTGCACCAATACAAAATCCGGATGGACGAACTTGCCGAACCACGAGTTACCTTCACCTATCTTTCCAAAGAGTCGGTTTTCAAATTCCAACAGGTTTTCGGCTATTCGCGGGAAGACGTGGAACACATCATCACACCGATGGCTTTGGACGGCAAGGAACCGGTAGGTTCCATGGGTACCGATGTTCCCCTGGCCGTGCTCTCCAATCACCCACAACACCTATCGAGTTATTTCAAGCAGTTTTTTGCGCAGGTAACCAATCCACCCATCGACCCGATACGGGAGCGACTGGTGATGAGCCTGGCAACTTTCATCGGCAATGCCGGGAATATCCTGGATGAAAACAAAATGCAATGCCACTGCGTAGCGTTGGAACATCCCATAATAACCAGTAGGGAACTCGAAAAGCTACGCAGCATCGATACAGGTATATTCCAGGCTAAAACCCTACAGTGTTATTTCAATGCCAATGGTAATCCGGGCGCATTGCAAGACGGGCTGGACCGTCTATGCCGGTATGCCGAGGACGCTGTCCGAGATGGATTTGAAGTGATTATCTTATCGGACCGCGCCATCGATTCCCAACATGCCGCCATACCTTCGCTGCTGGCGGTTTCGGCCGTACACCACCATCTTATCAAAACGGGCCACCGGGGCGCGGTGGGCTTGGTAGTTGAAGGCGGCGACGTTTGGGAGGTCCATCACTTCGCTTGCCTCTTGGCGTTCGGTGCCACAGCGATAAACCCGTATATGGCTCTGGCTACCGTCCGTACCCTTAAAGAACAAAAATTACTGGACACAACGCTCACTTGGCCCCAATTGGCCAAAAACTACGTTAAAGCCGTATGCGCTGGGTTGCTCAAAATCTTTTCCAAGATGGGCATCTCTACCCTTCAATCGTATCATGGGGCACAAATATTCGAGGTCCTAGGCATCAATAAAGATGTAGTTGACCGCTATTTCTGCGGTGCTGTATCACGTATCGGTGGCTTAGACCTCGACGATATCGCTCGGGAGGTGTTAAGCAAACACCACCGGGGTTTTACCAGCTCCCGCAACGCCAAGGACTTGTTGCCAGAAGGGGGGATCTACCAATGGAAAAGGCGCGGCGAAGCCCACTTGTTCAACCCTCAAACCGTACATTTGCTACAACAGGCTTGTCGTACGGGCGACTACGAGACGTATAAGAAATACGCGGCCCACATCAACAACCAGGACGAGCGACGGTATACGTTACGCGGCCTGCTCGATTTCGCAAGGCACCGCTCATCCATCAGCATTGATGAGGTGGAACCAGCGGAAAACATCATGAAACGCTTTGCCACAGGTGCCATGTCATTCGGCTCGATATCGCACGAAGCACATAGCACGCTGGCCATTGCCATGAACCGCATCGGCGGAAAAAGCAATACGGGTGAAGGGGGTGAAGACGAGATGCGCTACGTTCCGCTCCCGAATGGCGATTCCATGCGATCGGCCATCAAGCAGGTGGCTTCGGGGCGGTTTGGCGTAACTTCCCACTACCTCACCCAGGCCGATGAGTTGCAAATCAAGATGGCGCAAGGGGCAAAACCCGGGGAAGGCGGACAATTGCCTGGCCATAAGGTCGACTCATGGATTGCCAAAGTAAGGCATTCCACACCGGGCGTCGGACTTATTTCTCCCCCACCCCACCACGACATTTATTCCATCGAGGACTTGGCGCAGTTGATTTTCGACCTCAAGAACGCCAATCGCGAAGCTCGTATCAATGTGAAGCTCGTATCGAAAGCCGGCGTTGGAACCATCGCCGCCGGGGTAGCCAAAGCCCACGCGGACGTTATTCTCATTGCCGGATATGACGGCGGCACCGGGGCGTCGCCCATCAGTTCGATCAAACACGCTGGCCTGCCCTGGGAACTTGGCCTTGCTGAAAGTCATCAGACCCTCGTGAAAAACGGTCTGCGCAGCCGTGTGGTATTGCAGACCGACGGGCAACTGAAAACCGGAAAGGACTTGGCCATTGCCACCTTGCTGGGTGCCGAGGAATGGGGCGTAGCCACGGCAGCATTGGTTGCCGGTGGGTGTATCATGATGCGTAAGTGCCACCTCAACACCTGCCCCGTGGGTGTGGCCACCCAAGACCCCGAGCTACGTAAGCTTTTCTCGGGGAAACCCGAAGATATCGTGAACTTATTCCGCTTTCTCGCCGAAGAACTTCGCGAAGTTATGGCCGACCTTGGCTTCCGTACTATCAATGAGATGGTGGGTCGGGCGCAGTTCCTCAAAAAACGGGAAAACGTCGACCATTGGAAAATCAATAAACTTGACCTTACGCGTATCCTCCATGTGGCGCACAGCCGCATGGGCGACACCCTATACCAAACGGAACAACAGGACCATGGGTTAGATATGATTTTGGATTGGGGTTTGTTGAAACAAGCCCGGAGCGCGTTGGAGAGCAAGACACCTGTGTTTGGCACGTTTAACGTCAAAAATACCGACCGAACCATCGGCACGTTGCTGTCGAATGAGGTTTCTAAAATCTACGGTGGTGAGGGACTTCCCGACAATACCATCAATTACAAATTTGTCGGCTCGGCCGGGCAGAGCTTTGGTGCGTTCGCCGCAAAGGGTCTATCTTTTGAATTGGAAGGCGAGGCAAATGATTATGTGGGTAAGGGATTATCGGGCGCGCAGTTGGCTATATACCAACATCAGGACAGCCCGCGGGTACCGCATGAACACATTATCATTGGCAATGTGGCCTTATATGGAGCTACATCGGGCCATCTTTTCGTTTGTGGCCAGGCCGGGGAGCGCTTTGCGGTACGCAACTCCGGAGCAACAGCCGTTGTGGAAGGTGTGGGCGACCACGGGTGCGAGTACATGACGGGCGGGCGCGCGCTGATACTCGGTGCCACTGGACGCAACTTCGCTGCCGGTATGAGCGGAGGTATCGCTTGGGTTTACGACATCGAAAGTACATTCAGGGAAAACTGCAATACCGAGATGGTAGACCTGGACCCGCTAGAAGCCGACGACGAAACCGCAATCATAGCGCTGCTCAAGCGGCACATCCACCTTACGGGCAGCAAGCGCGCAGCAGCGGTATTAAAGAACTGGAAAACGGAAAAGGCCTGTTTCATCAAAGTATTCCCTCGGGAATACAAAAACGTGCTACGGTCCACATTAGTAGAAGCATAAACGTATAACAACATGGGAAAACCAACGGGATTTAAGGAGTTTGAACGGGTGCTTCCAAAGAAGGAGGCTGTCGCCGACCGTAAAAAAACATATCGTGAATTTGTACATGCTTACAGCGATGAAGAGCTGAACAAGCAAGCCGCCCGATGCATGAACTGCGGCATACCATTCTGCCATTCGGGCTGCCCCTTGGGCAATGTGATCCCCGAATTTAACGATGCGGTGTATGACGGGCGGTGGGAAGATGCTTACAAGATATTGACATCGACCAATAATTTCCCGGAATTTACCGGACGGATATGCCCGGCCCCCTGCGAGTCAGCCTGCGTATTGGGCATCAACCGCCCACCTGTAGCCATCGAAGAGATTGAAAAGCACATCATCGAAATAGCCTTCAAGCGCGAATTCATCAAAGCACGGCCGGTACACCTGAAGACCGGAAAACGTGTGGCCGTGGTAGGCAGTGGCCCGGCGGGACTTGCTGCCGCAGCGCAGCTAATCAAGGCGGGACATGAGGTAACGGTATATGAACGCGATGATAAACCGGGCGGATTGCTCCGTTACGGCATCCCCGATTTCAAGCTCGATAAATGGGTCATTGATCGGCGGATAAAATTGATGGAAGAGGAGGGTGTGCTTTTCCGCTGTAATGCCGAAGTGGGCAATAATGTCCCGGCTTCCGAGCTCCAAGCCTACGATGCCGTGGTACTAGCTGGCGGCTCCACCATTCCCCGGGATTTGAATGTGCCGGGAAGGGCGTTCAATGGCGTGCATTTTGCGATGGAATTCCTAAAACAGCAGAACAAGCGGGTGGGCAACTCCCCGTTTACCGAAGTGGATATCCTAGCGACCGGCAAAAACGTCCTCGTCATTGGCGGGGGTGACACCGGGTCCGATTGTGTGGGCACATCAAATCGGCAAGGGGCCAAATCGGTAACCCAATTTGAGCTGATGCCACAGCCACCTAAGGAACGTACCGCCGCCATGCCATGGCCCAACTACCCCATGCTGCTGAAAACCACCACCTCGCACGAGGAGGGTTGTGAGCGCGAATGGGGCGTTGGCACCAAGGAGTTCGTGGCGGATGAAAGCGGCAATCTCAAAGGTGTCCGCATTGTGGACCTCAAGTGGGAGCGCGATGATTTGGGACGGCCGGTTAAATTCGCTGAAATCGAAGGATCTGAACGGGAAATGCCCTGCGAGCTGGTATTGCTGGCCATGGGGTTCCTACACCCGCAACACGAGGGTTTGCTCCAGCAACTGGGTGTGGAACTTGACGGTCGTGGCAATGTACAAGCGGCTGAAGGCGCTTATCAGACATCTGCCAGTAGGGTTTTCGTAGCCGGTGACATGCGTAGAGGCCAATCGCTCGTGGTTTGGGCCATCTCCGAAGGGCGCGAATGTGCCCGCAAGGTAGATGAATATTTAATGGGTTATTCTGAACTGGAGAGCAAAGATACGGTGTTCGACTACGCTTAGGCGACGACTTTCTGCCGCTTTTTGGCAAGCCGGAATTTCAATATCGGGTACAGGAAAACCGCACCAAAAATAATAAGAGCGCCGGCATAAAAGCCGGCGCTCATTATTTCGCGTTGACCAAAAAACAGCCATGCCAGCAGAATACCATATATAGGTTCCAAATTACTAGCAAGTGCCACTCGGTATGCACGGATTTGTTTCATCACCGAAATGGCCGCGACGTGCGCCCCGGCTGTGCATACAGTACCCAAAATGACCAGGTAACCGACGTCGCGCCCGCCAATCCACGTGTCATGGCTAAACCTACCCATAACCAGCATAAACGTGGACACCCATATCCATGCGCCCGCCATTTCGTAAAAACTGATAACGGTTGCCCCGTTTTGCTTGACTAACACGGAATTGATGGTTCCAAAGAATGCGGCTGCCAAGGCAGCCAACAACCCTAATAAGATTCCATGAATGTACTCACTTTCGAACCTGAAGATAATACAAATACCAGCAATGATAAGTAAGCCGACCAACACCTCGATTTTAGACGTGCAACGGTGGTAAAATAGCGGCTCGATAAACGCCGTAAACAACGTCGTAGATGAAAGGCACACCAATGTGACCGACACGGTCGAAACCTTTATGGATTCAAAAAAAAGCACCCAGTGCAGCCCAACAAGCCCCCCAGTAAGGAAGAATTGGATAAATTGTTTGGAGCTGACGACGAATGACTGCCTTTTGAACCAAAAATAGCCGGCCAACGACAATGCTGCAATAAGCACTCGCCACCAAACCAACGCTACGGCGGAAATGGATATCAGGTTGCCCAAAATCCCCGTAAAGCCCCAAACGACCACGGTGAGGTGCAGTATTAGTAGATTTCGATTGGGTGCGTTATCTTCCACGGAGATATAAAAAAACTACCGCAAAAATTATTTCGGTGCCTTATGCAATAGGTAAACAGCCAGTATACCAAAGATTATATTGGGGATGAATACGGCGACAAGCGGCGCAAGCCCGCCTTTGAGTGAAAACATCGTGGCAAACTGGATGAATACAATGTACGTGAAGCTCAGGGCAATGCCTATTCCCAAACTCAGTCCGATCCCTCCCCGGACTTTCTTCGATGCAAGCGCTACCCCCATGATGGTAAGCACATAAGCCGCCAACGGCGTGACGAACCGTTTATACTTCTCCAACAGCAAGTCCGTCATCATTCCGGTGCCTCTAATTTCTTCCTTTTCGATACGGGCATTCAACTCGTTCATATTCATCGCCGTAAAAATATTGTCATAGACTTCAAAATCACGCGGCGTCATATCCAGCACCGTATCCATACTGGAGCCTTTGATCATCTCCTCCTTCAGCGAGTCGATGATCCGGATGGTATAATTTTCGATACGCCAATTATTCTTTACGGAATCCCAAGTAATGCGATCTGCCATGAGTTTCTCAGTCAACTCGCCCTGGTCGAATTTTTCGAGCGTGAAGTGATAACCCACTTTGCGGTTATTATCGAAATTATCGATGTAGACATAACTATTGTCATCGATTTGCATGTGGGTGGAACTCTTGCTGTTGTTCGTCACGGGCTTCACATATACCCGTTCAAATCCAACTTTCAGTTTATTGGTGCGCGGTATGATATAGACGCTGAAAACAAAATTCAGCACGAAGATAACAGAGGCTGCCACCATATATGGCCGAATGAAGCGGTTGAAACTCATTCCACCACTCAAAATAGGTACAATTTCCGTTTGGTCGGCCATTTTCGCCGTAAAGAAAATAACGGCAATGAAATTGATCAACGGCGAAAGCATATTAAGGTAAAACGGCACGAATCCGGCGTAATATTCAAATACGATTTTCGAAAGTGGCGCATCATGCTTCATGAAATCATCCAACCGCTCAGAGACATCGAAGACCACGGCTACCACGGTAAAAATAGCCATGGTAAACAGAAACGTACTGAGGTACTTACCGATGATGTACCGGTCTATGGTATTCAAATAGGATATGCGCAATCCCTTCATAGCTTTTCTCCCAATTGCGTGACCATCTTATTCTTCCATTCACGGAAGTCCCCTGCCAGGATATGCATACGCGCCTCACGGACCAACCATAGGTAAAAATGGAGGTTATGCAGCGATGCGATCTGCGCTCCCAGAATTTCCTGCGAACGGATGAGGTGCCGGAGGTATGCCTTAGAGTACACGCGATCTACCAACAGGTCACTTTCCGCATCTATCGGCGTGAAATCGGCCTCCCATTTCTTGTTCTTGATATTGATGATGCCGCTTTTTGTAAATAGCATGCCATTTCGTGCATTCCGCGTAGGCATCACACAGTCGAACATATCGATACCCAGCGCAATGTTTTCAAGGATATTGATAGGCGTACCTACCCCCATTAGGTAACGGGGCTTTTCAACAGGAAGTATATCACAGACCACTTCGGTCATGGCATACATCTCTTCGGCGGGCTCGCCTACGGACAGGCCACCAATCGCATTGCCGTCACGTTCGAAGCCGGCAATGGTCTCGGCCGATTTTTTTCGCAGGTCGTGATATACCGATCCCTGCACAATGGGAAACAACGTCTGCTCATAACCGTATAATGGGGCGGTTGCATCAAAACGGTCGCAGCAGCGTTTCAACCAGCGGTGTGTCATATCCACCGAATGCCTTGCGTAGTGGTAATCGCACGGGTAAGGTGTACATTCATCAAATGCCATGATGATATCGGCACCGATAACACGCTGGGTATCCATCACGTTTTCGGGCGTAAATAGGTGTTTGGACCCATCGATATGCGAGCGGAACGTAACGCCTTCTTCTTTGATTTTACGTACTTCTGTCAGCGAATACACTTGATAGCCGCCGCTATCGGTCAGTATAGGCCCAGACCAACCATTGAACCGATGAATGCCACCCGCGCCGTGCAATACATCCAGCCCGGGACGCAGGTAGAGGTGGTAAGTGTTGCCCAGGATGATTTGGGCTTTTACGGCATCGGCCAGCTCATGCTGGTGCACGGCTTTTACTGTGCCCGCGGTCCCAACCGGCATAAATATAGGGGTTTCGATGGTTCCATGTGCGGTTTCCATGAGACCGGCACGCGCCTTGGATTGGCGATCTGTCGCCTGAAGGGTGAATTTCATTTCCGCACAAAAATAGCAAAAACAACCCATAGCCGCAGGAAGCTGCGTATGATTTTAAATTTAACGTGTTATCTTTGGCAACAGATATGGATATACTCAACCAGTTTACCGAAACACCTTTCTTCCTATTGCTGGGGGTATGTGGGTTACTCTTAGTTTTCCAACTGTATTTTTTACTTTTCGTCTACAGCCGACTGGCATTCTACAAGAAATCCCAAGCAAAAGCCCGGGGGGAACAGCCGCCATTATCCGTTATCATCTGTGCACGTAATGAAGAGGAGAACCTACGGCAAAATTTGCCAAAAATCCTTAACCAGCATTATCACCAATTGGAAGTCATACTGGTCAATGATTTCTCAGAAGACGAAACGAAGTGGTTACTGAAA
>CAZTJY010000073.1:0-19991 GCA_964613725.1 uncultured Parapedobacter sp.
AGAAGCGTATGCAGGGGCCATCGTCATCCACCCCGGGAGGCGAATGCCGAATCCCCCGAGCATACTGACAAAATATTGCGACCATGATATGGCTACTACCATATTGGAAACGGCATATTCGAGAATAAGTGCCCAACCGATTATCCATGCAAATAATTCGCCGAAAGCCACGTATGCGTATGTATAGGCACTTCCGGAAACAGGCACGGTGCTGGCAAATTGGGCATAAGAAAGCGCGGTAAACACACAGGCAATCGCAACGAAAACAAATAATAAAGAAACGGCCGGGCCGCCATTGAAGCTGGCTAAACCGATGGTGCTGAATATACCCGCTCCCACGATTGCTGCAACGCCCAACGATACCAGATCACGTACGCCCAGTACTTTTTCCAAGCCACCTGTTTTAGCCGATGCGCTGATGATCTGTTCTACGGTCTTTTTACGAAAAAGTTTGTGTGCCATACCGGTAATTGTTGGTTTAGACTGACGACCAACGGTTCAAACATAAAAAAAAATATGCTATCACGCCCGTATTGGTGATATTATTTTGCACGTAAATTAAACCGGATACTAGGAAAGATGTGCCTCGAGGTCGTCAAAAATTGACCGGAAACTGGAATCTAATTCCATCGCATATTGCGCAAATCCTCCGGTCATGCGTTCTCGTTGTTCGTCAGACAACCGAACATCCCAAAGCCGCCTGCAGATATTGATGACAGCATAGGTTATCTGATCGAAATGTCGATAACTCCCGATATACTGTGCCCGCATGAAGCTGTTGAAATACGTAAAGAAAAAGGCGGTGTCCTCCACGTCGCACAACTGCAGGAACCGAGCAACTGCTTCCCGGTCCACCGCCGCCAGGCATTCGTAAAAATCAGACTCATGCACTGCCCGGTGGGCGAGGAGCAGATGGTCAAGCAGCAGCTCTAGGGCAATGTGCGACAGGAACGAAGGTCTAATCGGCGTACCGGCCACAATGGGCGCCAAAAGCGATTTCAACTCATGGGTACGGGTGTAGAAAAATGGGGCATTATGGAAATAGCGGTCGGCCTCTACATGACGAGCCCAACCACGGTAAATGGCCACGAGCTTCGGATTGCCGTCAAAACGGCTCTCGTATTTATGTGGCAACACGTTGATATCCTTATCCGCATTCTTAATCAAATCGGGAAGCACGCAGCCCAGTACCAATTCGGGGTTCCGATCGTATCGTTCGAAATAATAATGTGATAGGAAATTCATGCGGCTCACTTTATGCCCATTCAACACTTATTGTGCCAAGGTACCGAATTTAGCTGATAATTTACGGCGCATTCTGCTATCTTTGCCGTCATATTGATGACAGTACTGAATAGTTTAGATAGCAATGGGTTTCGTTGAAGAATTACGTTGGCGGGGTATGCTGCATGATATCATGCCCGGTACGGAAGAACAGTTACTCAAAGAAAAAACGGCAGGATATATTGGTTTCGACCCCACTGGCGATTCGTTGCATGTGGGTCATTTGACCCAATTGATGACACTTATCCATTTCCAGCGGGCGGGCCATCGGCCGGTCGCACTGGTAGGTGGCGCTACAGGCATGGTGGGCGACCCCTCTGGAAAATCGGCGGAGCGCAATCTCCTAGACGAAAATACGTTGGCACATAATGTCGACTGCTTGAAGAAGCAACTGGCCAAGTTTCTGGATTTTTCTGAAGAGGAGCATGGCGCGACAATGGTCAACAATTACGATTGGTTCAAGGGGTTCGGCTTTCTGGATTTTATCCGCGATGTGGGCAAACACATAACGGTTAACTACATGATGGCCAAAGATTCGGTAAAAAAACGGCTCGAAGGTGAGAATGGTTTATCATTTACCGAATTTTCCTACCAATTGATACAAGGATACGATTTCTTCTACCTATGGAAAAACCACGGATGTGTGCTCCAGATGGGCGGGTCAGATCAGTGGGGTAACATCGTTACCGGAACGGAGCTTATTCGTAGGAAAGAGGGCGGTACGGCTTTCGGGCTCACTACCCAACTCATCAAGAAAGCCGACGGCAACAAGTTCGGCAAAACGGAAAGCGGTGCGGTATGGTTGGACCCTGAAAAGACTTCGCCTTACAAGTATTACCAGTTTTGGCTCAATGCGAGCGATGAGGACGCTAAAAACTGGATCAAAATCTTTACCCTGAAATCCAAGGCGGAAATCGATGCGCTGATTGCAGAGCACGATACCGCACCGCACCTTAGGGTAGTCCAAAAAGCATTGGCCCGAGATATCACCATCCGCACCCATTCGGAATCGGATTACGAAACGGCCGTAAAAACGTCCGACTTTTTGTTCGGTAATGGGTCGCTCGAATTCCTTGATGGTCTATCGCATACGGCAGTGTTGGATGTATTCGACGGCGTACCACAGTTTCACGTTCCTCGGGGCTCACTCAATACGGGCGTACCCGTATTGGATTTATTGTCGGTTGACAGCACTGTTTTTCCGTCAAAGGGTGAGGCACGAAAAATGATCCAGGGCGGCGGCGTATCCATAAACAAGCGCAAGGTCAACGATGCCACACAGGTGTTTCGTGGAGACGATCTCGTAAATAACAGGTATCTAATCGTGCAACGTGGGAAGAAAAATTATTTCCTATTGATTGCAGAATAAAACCAGCATAAAGCGCCGCAAACAAACGAATAAGAAACTAAGCAAGGCGCGCGCTTGAACACCGCAAATGCAAACAAAAAACCGCTCCCGGGGAGGGAGCGGCATCCGCCTCTCGACGGATTTCAATCAACCTAAACTTTATGGAGAAAATCGTCTTCCTAATGGATGAGGATACCGTGGCCGAAAGATAATGCGGCATTGCCGGTGTCGTCAATCAATCCACCCACCCACACCGTGTAGATCATGCCCGCATGGGGCGTAAATTCAAACGAATGTAACAGCGTCTCACTATCGTGTTCTACGAAATCGACCGTATAGGCAACATCGCCGTCGACTGCCGTGAAATCAGTTGTTTCCATAAACACCCTGTCACCGACACGCAGTGGCTCGCCCGTCCCCGTACCGACCACAAAATCCAATGCGGGTGCGTCCGGACTTAAATGGACGAAACGGACCTTTGCTTTTCCCGCCGCTGGACTGCTGAGGTCATCTTCCGTATACACCACCTCTATATCATCGTGCCCCACCACATATAGTGAATAGAACTTACCCGGAACAAAATTCGCCGTTTTCTGAACGAGAGGCTTAGCGTTGGGGTAATCTTTCGGATCAACGATACTTACTACCCGGTTATTTGGCCAGGCATTTTTATAAGGCAAGGTGTCCGTATAAGCGAATGGCTCGTCTTGCCATGTGCCATCGTCGAAATTTAGTTTGTTCTGGTCCAAAAAAACATCCAATTGCTCCGAACCAGGTACCGCATTCAACGCTCGTACCGCCGAAACCTGGTATACCGGATTATCGTCCTTAAGGCACCCACCCAACAATGCACCCATCGCTAACACCTTCATGGCAAAGAACCAACTGCCTAGCCGCACCTTTACAAATTGCCTCATTTAAACGTAATCATTTCAATTAAATCCACGAACCTAGCGTATTTAACGCATTTCATAGAAAATAACGAACTGACCGGCCAGGATGCTACAACTGGCATTAAAAAAACTTAATGCGACATAGCCGCCCGGTCGCTATGCGCCTATGCATTACGGGTCTATAATCGGCAAAAAATACGTAAGTTTGTCTCAAACAAAACGTGTGTCTTAGATGTCCGGAAAAGCGAATTCATTCAAAAAAAATATCCGAAATGACACGGAAGGTCAGTCGGCCAGACGAAAAAATCGTGTATCGAAATCGCCAAACACGAGGTCTATCGGCGTTTTCAGCAACAAAGCCATAAAAATAGTAGGCTTATTTTTACTTATCCTCTCTGTATATTGCCTGGTCGCGTTCATATCCTATCTATTCACTTGGAAAGAAGACCAGAGCTACGTATCAGCAGCCAATGGCGGCTGGGACACGCTCTTCAAAACGCGTGAAGAACTAGCTCTCGCAGGCATAGAAAACCCTGTTGTGCAGAACTGGATGGGCAAAGTGGGCGCGCTCCTCGCCCACCAATTTATTTACAAGTGGTTCGGAGTGGCTTCATTTCTCTTTATAGGCGTGTTGTTCGTTATCGGCTACCGGTTGCTCTTCAAAGTGAAAATCATTTCCACTTGGAAAGTGCTGGGATACACATTGTTTTCTCTGGTTTTCCTTTCCGTCACCCTCGGCTTTATCCACGGATTCGTCAGCGAATACCCACATTTCTTGGAAGGGGAATTCGGCTTTTGGTCCAACAGATTACTTGAAGCCCAAATCGGTACCGCTGGCGTTGCGGGCCTTTTGATTTTCACCATCTTTACCGTACTCATTATCCTGTTTAACTTCGACTTTAAGTGGAGTTCACGTGCTAACAGCACCATCGTTCCCCCGGGCGATTCAACCATCGACGCCAATACCATGCGCACTGAGGAACGTTATACCCGGGAGTCGGAATATCGGATAGATCCGGTGGAATTCAGCCTCAACCGCACCAAAGAAGCCGCCCAAGAACAAGAAAAACTGCAACAAAATGTCAACACGCCAAAACCGCGCCCAGCAGAAGACGATCCGGCTCCTGATTTTACAGTGGAAGAATCCTCCGAAAAAGCGGAAGCAAAAAACGAACTGAAAGCGCCGGCACTGACCGTTGCAGCCATTAAAGAAGAAAAACCCAGTACGGCTGATGAACTTGTCGAAAAAGTAGGGCAGTATGACCCAAAACTCGATCTATCGGGATACCAATATCCCATCCTCGACTTGTTGCGCGACTATGGGTCGGGGAAGATTACGGTGAACAACAATGAACTGGAAGCCAATAAAGATAAGATAGTAGACACGCTGGGTAACTACAATATTGAAATATCCAAAATCAAAGCTACGATTGGCCCCACCGTTACGCTGTACGAAATTATCCCTAAACCTGGGGTGCGCATCTCTAAGATAAAAAACTTAGAAGATGACATTGCCCTGAGTTTGGCTGCGTTAGGTATCCGTATCATTGCCCCCATGCCCGGCAAGGGTACAATCGGCATCGAAGTACCAAACAGCCATCCCGAAATGGTATCTATGCGATCCGTATTGGCCACCGAGAAATTCCAGCATACCGATATGGATCTGCCCATCGCACTGGGCCGCACCATATCAAACGAGGTGTATATTGCCGACCTCACCAAAATGCCCCACCTGCTTGTAGCGGGGGCTACCGGGCAAGGTAAGTCGGTCGGCATCAACGCTATCCTCACATCGTTGCTCTATAAGAAACATCCAGCAGAACTTAAGTTCGTACTTGTCGACCCGAAAAAGGTTGAATTGTCTTTATTCCGAAAAATCGAGCGTCATTTCCTGGCGAAGCTGCCCGGAGAGGAGGATGCCATCATCACCGATACCAAAAAGGTTATCAATACGCTCAATTCACTGTGTATTGAAATGGATACCCGATACGACCTGTTGAAGAACGGACAGGTACGGAACCTGAAAGAATATAACAGGAAGTTCATAAACCGAAGGCTCAACCCCGAAGAGGGGCATCGGTTCTTACCCTTCATTGTATTGATTGTCGACGAATTTGCAGACCTGATGATGACAGCCGGCAAGGAAGTGGAAACGCCTATTGCACGGCTAGCGCAATTGGCGCGTGCCGTGGGCATACACCTGGTTATTGCCACCCAACGACCGTCCGTAAACATCATCACCGGAACCATCAAAGCCAACTTCCCAGCGCGGTTAGCTTTCCGAGTGCTTTCGAAAGTCGATTCGCGGACGATACTCGACTCAGGAGGCGCGGACCAGCTTATTGGCCGCGGCGACATGTTGCTTTCTACCGGGAGCGACCTGACCCGAATACAATGCGCCTTTGTAGATACACCCGAAGTGGAAGAAATATCGGACTTCATCGGCAATCAACGCGGCTATCCTTCTGCCTTCCTCTTGCCCGAATATGTGGGTGAAGATGGTGAAGGTGGCATAGATGATTTCGACATGGCCGACCGTGATGCCATGTTTGAAGACGCTGCCCGCCTGGTCGTACTTCATCAACAAGGGTCTACCTCGCTTATACAACGCAAACTTAAATTGGGCTATAACCGCGCCGGCCGGATAATCGACCAGTTGGAGGCTGCTGGCATCGTCGGACCATTTGAGGGCAGCAAGGCGCGGGAAGTGCTGTTTCCCGACGAATATTCATTGGAACAGTTTTTGGATGGGTTAAAGAAAGAAGGTTAGTCATAAATTGGTTTTTGAATGAATAGCTCCATAGATACAACAATTAAACTGCTAGTGGCACTTGTGGTTAGCTCCGCACTCACGGCACTACCGGGCCATGCACAAACCGACCCCGCGGCAAAGTCACTGCTCGACCGGGTTAGCCGAACTTATGAAGCGTACAAAACCATCCAGGCGGACTTCTCGCTAACGGTCAAGCAAGCACAACAGGCTCCGTACACGGAATCGGGCAAGATTGTGATGGATAAGCAGGCCGGAAAATACCATATCAGCGCGAGTAACCAAGACATCATTAGTGACGGGAAGTCGCAATGGGTGGTGCTAAAAGATGTTGGAGAAGTTCAAATTACCGAAGTGGCCTCCACATCGGATGCGATTTCACCAGCCAATATCTTTTCTTTTTATAAAAAAGGGTACAAGTATGTGTCAGCTGCCGACGAGCATGCCAACGGCAAGCAACTTGCGGTTGTTGAACTGACACCGGAAGATACCAATGCACCATATTTCAAAATCAAACTGCGTATAGACGAACGGACACACCAAATCCATGACGTGACCATCTTCGATAAGGGCGGGAATCAGTTCGTATATGTTCTCAAGAATACCAAAGCAAATCCGCAATTGACCGATAGCCGCTTTGCTTTCCGTCAGGCTGATTATCCTGACATGGAGATTGTGGATCTTCGTTGAAGACGAAATGTTGCGAGAAACCTATAGTTTGTTTTCTGGTGAATCGGCAGCAGACGAGGCATCTGCCAAACGTATACCGGAACGACGGTAACCATGAAGAGTAGGGTGCTCAATGATTTCCTTCACGGAGATGAGCTTATACACATAGCTACCGGTTTCCTTGTTCAGTTTTAATCGGAAATAATTGTCTTCGCGCTGCTTGTTAATGGCCCGCAGGAGATTACCTTCGCCAATATTGAAAGCTGCGGCTACCAGCGTCCAACTGTTGAATTCACGATACAATGCTTTAAGGTATTTCGCTGCCGCAATCGTTGATTTTTCAATATCCTGCCGTTCGTCAGTGACGTCATCCACGCGCAGCCCAAACGATCGCGCCGTAGCAGGCATAAATTGCCAGTAGCCCGAAGCACCGCGGTGCGAGGTAGTGCCACTAGCGAAGCCACTTTCAACCAAGGGGATATATTTGAAGTCTTCCGGCACCCCGTAGGAACGCAAGATCGCCGCCACTTGAGGCAACGCATGCAAGGCTTTGCGATGCAATCGATGGGAACGACGCTTTGAATAGGAATATTCGCGGAGATAACGCATCATCTTCTCCTCGATTCGCTGGTCGCCCAATGGCATATTCTCGTTAGCGAAAGAAAGCGACGCAAAATAAGCCGTGTTTCGGATGGCATTGATATCCTCCTGCACAAGTAACCTCGACAACGAATCATCAGACCATGTTTCCGTGTACGACTCCTCGGCCGACACTTCGTAGGTGTATAGCTTGGAGAGCGACACCACTAATAAAACCGCGCCGAAACAGAGCAGTTGTTTTTTTATCATTCAATACCTTTTCTGCAACTTAACGGTCATAAAACGAGACGATAAATTGCTTGATCCAAAAAGCTGGCGACAAAAGTAAAAATTATTATGTTAATATACAAATAGTTACAAAATAACCAATTGTGATTTAACGAAATTTAACGTATCTTTTCAGGTTGATTCGCCGTAAAAAACGCACCTCTCACCAGTTAACCCGTATTTTTTGACTACTTTTGCAGCTTACATTTTTACGGTAAAAATCATGCCATTTAGTAACAAAAGGAACAGTCGCGATGACAACTCCAATCGCCGGCGCAAGTCAACCTCCGAAGCAAAAGGACGCAAGTTCCGTAGCCACGATTCGTCAGGTGACGAAAATCGGAAGAACAATCGAGGGCCCGGAAATCCTCGCAAATGGGGAAAGGACTCCAATCCGGACGACAAACGCGACAATAACTACAAACGCGACGGACAACGGCCATCCCAAAAATCTGGGAGAGGCACCTATGGCAACAAGCCGTACGATTCCTCCAAGACACGGCGTGAGCGGACATCGGCTCGTCCCAAAAAAGACGATATCGCGAGAGAGATCAAAGAAGACGGGCTCATACGGCTCAACCGATACATATCCAATTCGGGTGTTTGCTCCAGACGGAAAGCTGACGAACTCATAGAAGCAGGCGTCATCACAGTTAATGGTGAAACAATTACCGAATTGGGCAGCAAGGTAGATCCTGCGAAAGACGAGGTACGGTACAATGGAGAGCGCCTCCGTAGGGAGAAAATGGTTTATGTGCTGTTAAACAAACCAAAGGATTATATCACAACTACGGACGACCCCCAAGAAAGACGTACCGTTATGCAATTGGTGGCGAAGGCTACTCGCGAGCGGATCTATCCCGTTGGCAGGCTCGACCGAAATACCACGGGACTATTACTACTGACCAACGACGGTAATTTGGCAGAGAAACTATCCCATCCACGCAATAATATAGCCAAAATATACAATGTGGAACTGGATAAAAACCTGACACAAGGCGATTTGAATAAAATAGAATTCGGTTTGGAACTAGAAGATGGATTTGTTAAGCCCGATGCAATTAGCTATGTGCAAGGAGCAAGCAAACGGGAAATCGGAATCCAGATCCACAGCGGCAAAAACCGGATCGTTAGACGTATATTTGAACACCTTGGCTACGATGTTATCCGCCTGGATCGGGTAGTGTATGCAAACCTTACCAAGAAGGACCTACCGCGTGGACGGTGGCGCTACCTCGAAGAAAAGGAAATCATCCAACTCAAACATTTTATTAAGTGATTTTAGACTTAGGACTTATAACAAACGACTAACATCATGACAGATCCGAAATCCCTGACATCCGTAGCTGATTTTCACAAAACGTTCAAACACCCCGTGCTCCCGGAGCCTACCATCCCCGATGAAAAACGTTGTAAATTACGCGTAGCCCTCCTGGCGGAAGAACTCAACGAATTGGAGGAGGCGATAGCCGCAAAGGATATCACAGAAGTGGCTGACGCACTTTGCGACTTACAATACGTATTGTCTGGCGCCGTATTGGAGTTTGGATTGGCCGAAAAGTTCGCTGAGCTGTTCGACGAAGTTCAGCGATCGAACATGAGTAAAGCCTGCAAAACCTTACAGGAAGCCGAAGAGACCGTTGCACACTACCAAAATAAAGGCGTACCTTGTTTCTATGAGGCGGCCGATGGCCATTACCTCGTTTACCGCGCGGAAGATCGAAAGACACTTAAATCGATCTATTACTCCCCTGCTGACTTGAATGGGATATTGAAGAATAATAGGGACGCCTAAGCCAGCTACTGGCTCACCGGTTAGCTACTAGGCCAACGGTTGATACTTACTACCCTGGTAAGCCCCCCGGCGCTCCAATTCCTTATCGATGTATGTCTGGATGGCCGACTTCCCTTTCCCCCAATTCGGAGCAATTAACAGCTCTTGGTCCGCTAATCCGAATAGCCGCTGCACGACGATATCGGGGCGCAGCAACGGGATAAACTTGCAAAGGAAATCGCTGTATTCTTCCAAACTGAACACGTGGAATGGTTCGCGTTTATAACGCACTCCCATGATAGAACCTTCCACGATATGTAAGTGGTGCAGTTTCACGAACTTAATCTGCGGAAACCGATTGATTTCATCGGCATAACGCAGCATCATCTCGTGGGTCTCCCAAGGGAACCCGAAAATAGTATGCACACAGATATCCAACGGGCTCCCTTTTACGAGTCCAAGGGCGGTTTCAAGTTCTCGGTGCGTACATCCTCTGTTAATTAGACTTAACGTTTCATCATAGATGGACTCCATCCCCATCTCTAAATCCACATCATAGCGGTCGGTATAGCTTTCAAGTAGAGCGATTTTTTCGAAGTCAATGCAATCGGGTCGTGTGCCTACAGACAAACCAACCACATTTTCCGGCGCAACGCTTAGTGCTTCGTCATACATCGCTTTGAGATAATGAACAGGCGCGTACGTATTGGTGTTAGGTTGGAAGTAAATGATAAACTTGTCCGCACCATACCCATTCACTGCACGCTGGATACCTTCCTCCACCTGTTCGCGGATAGTGGGCAGCTTGCGTGCGGAATCGGGCGTAAACGAATCTACGTTACAATACGTACACCCCCCAAAACCTTTGCTGCCATCGCGATTCGGACAAGTGAATTGACCATCGACGATGATCTTGAATACCCGTTTACCATCGTATTTAGCACGCAGGTAGGCACCATAGTGATTGTAAGGCTTTTGCCCGATGTCGAGGAGTGTTCCCATGATGGATGCAAAGATACAGGTTTATGGTGAGACCACAGACAGGGACAACAGACATTAGAAATCGTACGTCACAAAAAAACCGTGTCGCCTGAGGCGACACGGTTTTAATGAAACTTATTGATTACTGGTCACCGACCACGCTAATCACGGATTAATCTTCCTCTTTGGAAGCTAGCAACTGATCGTACTCCTCTTGGGAGCCCACAATGATGCCTTCGTAATCCCGTAAGCCCGTTCCCGAAGGAATTAAGTGACCGACAATCACATTCTCCTTCAAGCCCAGGAGGTCGTCGCGTTTGCCAGCGATCGATGCTTCATTCAGCACCTTGGTAGTCTCCTGGAATGACGCTGCCGAAATGAACGATTTCGTACCCAACGACGCACGGGTAATCCCCTGCAGCAATGGGCTCGACGTAGCGGGTATCGCGTCGCGTACCTCCACCAACTTTAAATCGCGCCGCTTCAACCCAGAATTCACATCCCGCAATTTGCGCATGGACACAATCTGGCCCGGTTTAAGTTCGTCGGAATCACCTTCATCCACGACAACTTTCTTGTCGTAAATCGCATCGTTCTCCTCAACGAAATCCCACCTGTTTACCGCTTCACGCTCCAAGAACCGTGTATCACCCGGATCCGCTATTTCAACTTTCTGCATCATTTGGTGCACAATGGTCTCGAAATGCTTATCGTTGATTTTCACACCTTGCAAGCGGTATACCTCTTGTATACCATTAACGAGGTATTCTTGAACCGCCGACGGACCCTTGATCGCTAGAATATCAGCAGGAGAAATCGAGCCATCGGACAGTGGCATACCGGCCTTAACGAAGTCGTTATCCTGAACAAGGATATGTTTCGACAACGGAACAAGGTATTTCTTAATCTGCCCATCACGGGATTCGATGGATATTTCACGGTTACCACGTTTCACACCACCCAATGTCACAACGCCGTCTATTTCGGTTACAACCGCAGGGTTAGATGGATTCCGTGCCTCAAACAATTCGGTAACACGCGGTAAACCACCCGTGATATCGCGGGTTTTACCTGTAGAACGAGGAATCTTCGCGAGAATTACTCCCTCTTTTACCGTAACACCGTCATTGACGGAAACGTGTGCGCCAACCGGTATATTATAAGTACGGATAACGGCACCTTTACTATCCAAGATCTTAATCGCAGGGTTCTTTGTTTTATCGCGCGTATCAATAATCACCTTTTCACGGTGGCCGGTTTGCTCATCCGATTCCTCACGGAAGGTCACACCCTCAATGATCGCTTCAAACGCCACCTTACCTCCGAATTCGGAAATAATCACCGCGTTGTATGGGTCCCAAGAACATACGCGTTGACCTTTCGTCACCTTATCGCCGGCATTCACATAAAGGAATGAACCGTAAGGGATATTGTTGGTCATCAGCACTTTCTTTGATTCGGGATCGATGATCCGGAATTCTCCCGAGCGGCCGATAACTACTTGGTCTGGACCTTCCTCTCCGACGTGTGGAACCGACCGGATATTTTCCAATTCAACGACACCGTCGAACTTAGCGAATATCTGCGATTCGGCAGCGATGTTGGATGCCGTACCACCCACGTGGAATGTACGAAGCGTAAGCTGAGTTCCGGGCTCACCGATAGATTGGGCTGCAATAACACCCACAGCCTCGCCCTTTTGTACCCGCTTGCCGGTAGCAAGGTTCCGTCCATAACACAACGAACAGACACCGCGCCGGCTTTCACAAGTCAACACCGAGCGGATTTCCAGGCCTTCCACGGCAGAGTGTTCGATTTTCGAAGCGACCTCTTCATCGATATCCTGATCGGCGGCCACCAGCAATTCACCCGTTACCGGATCGTGTACATCGTGTAGCGATACCCGACCAAGTATGCGATCGTACAACGGCTCGATGACATCTTCATTATCTTTCAATGCCGTAGTATAAACACCCCTCAAGCCACCGCAGTCCTCATCAACCACAATCATATCTTGAGCTACGTCGTGCAAACGCCGGGTAAGGTAACCCGCATCCGCCGTTTTCAGCGCTGTATCCGCAAGACCTTTACGCGCACCGTGCGTAGAAATAAAGTATTCGAGTACCGACAATCCTTCTTTGAAATTCGAGAGGATGGGGTTCTCGATAATCTCTCCGCCCGACGAACCCGATTTCTGTGGCTTCGCCATCAGGCCCCGCATACCGCAGAGCTGACGAATCTGCTCTTTGGAACCACGGGCACCGGAATCGAGCATCATATACACCGAGTTAAACCCTTGGTTGTCGGTCGAAAGGATTTCCATCACATTTGCCGTCAACCGATTATTGATACGGGTCCAGATGTCGATAATCTGGTTGTAACGTTCGTTGTTGGTAATGAAGCCCATGTTATAGTTGCTCATCACCTCTTCCACCTCTTTCGTGGCCTGTTCGATCAAGTCCACCTTAGCGTCAGGGATATTCAAATCCTGCAGGTTGAACGACAGTCCGCCCTTAAATGCCATCTGGAAACCAAGTTCCTTGATATCGTCGAGGAACTTCGCTGCACGTGCCATTCCCGTAATCTTCACCACCTTACCAATCGTATCGCGTAGCGATTTCTTGGTAAGCAATTCATTCACATAACCGATCTCTTCGGGAACGACTTGGTTGAATAATACGCGTCCAACGGTCGTTTCGATGATACGCTCTTCAATATTACCGTCCGCACTCCGCACCTTCGTCCTCACATTGATAAAGGCATGTAAATCGATCCGCTTCTCGTTATGTGCAATAATTACTTCTTCGGCCGAGTAGAAGGTCATCCCTTCACCTTTGACTACCCGGGTTTCATCCGTTTTGCGGCCCTTGGTCATGTAGTAAAGCCCCAAAACCATGTCTTGCGAAGGAACCGTAATCGGCGTGCCGTTAGCCGGGTTCAAGATGTTGTGCGATGCAAGCATCAATATCTGTGCCTCCAGGATGGCCGCATTGCCGAGCGGCAAATGCACCGCCATCTGGTCACCGTCAAAGTCGGCGTTGAATGCCGTACATACCAATGGGTGGAGTTGAATGGCCTTACCTTCCACCAGTGTTGGTTGGAATGCTTGGATACCCAAACGGTGCAACGTTGGTGCCCGGTTAAGTAACACAGGGTGCCCTTTCAATACGTTTTCAAGAATATCCCACACTACCGGGTCTTTCCTGTCCACGATTTTCTTCGCCGATTTTACCGTCTTCACAATACCCCGCTCGATCATCTTACGAATAACGAACGGCTTGTATAATTCAGCTGCCATATCTTTAGGCAGACCACATTCATGCAGTTTCAGATTAGGCCCTACCACGATGACCGAACGTGCCGAATAATCCACACGCTTACCCAACAAGTTCTGGCGGAACCGGCCTTGCTTTCCCTTCAGGATGTCGGAAAGCGACTTCAACGCCCGGTTGCCTTCCGTCTTCACGGCATTCACCTTGCGGGAATTGTCAAACAATGAGTCTACCGCTTCCTGCAACATCCGCTTCTCGTTACGGAGAATCACTTCCGGAGCCTTGATTTCCATCAAGCGCTTCAACCGGTTATTGCGGATGATGACCCGACGGTACAAATCATTGAGGTCGGAAGTAGCGAAACGACCGCCCTCCAAAGGTACCAATGGCCGTAACTCAGGTGGGATGATGGGCACGATTTTCACAATCATCCACTCCGGCCGATTTTCAATGCGGTCACGCGAACCTCGGAACGCTTCTACCACCTGCAGCCGTTTCAACGCTTCATTCTTGCGCTGTTGCGACGTCTCGTTGGCCGCTTGGTGGCGCAAATCATACGAAAGCTGGTCGAGGTCAAGGCGTTTCAACAATTCTTCAAGCGCTTCAGCCCCCATCTTGGCGATAAACTTCTGTGGATCGGTATCATCCAAGAATTGGTTTTCCTTAGGCAGGGTGTCTAGAATGTCGAGGTATTCCTCCTCGGTAAGGAAGTCCATATATTGGATGCCATCCTCTTCCTTCACGCCAGATTGGATGACCACATACCGCTCGTAGTAGATAATCATATCGAGCTTCTTCGTAGGAAGCCCCAACAGATATCCAATTTTGTTGGGTAAGGAGCGGAAATACCAAATGTGGGCTACTGGCACAACCAAACTGATATGGCCCATACGCTCACGGCGTACTTTCTTTTCAGTTACCTCCACGCCGCAACGGTCACAAACGATTCCTTTGTACCGGATACGCTTATACTTCCCGCAATGACACTCATAGTCCTTAACCGGGCCAAAAATACGTTCGCAGAACAAGCCATCACGTTCCGGCTTATACGTCCGGTAATTGATTGTTTCCGGTTTAACCACTTCACCGCTTGAGCGCTCGAGAATGGTCTCGGGCGACGACAAGCTTATCGTAATGGAGGTGAAGTTACTTTTTATCTTATTATCTTTTTTGTAAGACATACTTTCGTTTCTAAAGTTAACGCGCTATGCTTTGATTAATCCAGCGTGATATCCAAACCTAAGCCTCTCAATTCATGTACGAGTACATTGAATGATTCAGGCACAGACGGGGTTGGAAGGTTATTACCCTTGACGATAGCTTCATACGTCTTAGCCCTGCCTACCACATCGTCGGACTTAACGGTTAGGATCTCCTGGAGGATGTTGGATGCACCGAATGCTTCCAGTGCCCACACTTCCATTTCACCAAAACGCTGTCCGCCAAATTGGGCTTTACCGCCTAGCGGCTGCTGTGTAATGAGCGAGTATGGACCGATAGAACGCGCATGCATCTTATCGTCTACCATGTGTCCCAGTTTGAGCATGTAGATGATACCTACCGTTGTCGGTTGGTCAAAGCGCTCACCGGTTAACCCGTTATAGAGGTACGTACGTCCGGACTCCGGAAGCTTGGCTTTTTTCACCCATTCTTCGACTTCTTCCGTAGACGCACCGTCAAAAATCGGGGTTGCAAATTTAACACCCAACTTCGTACCGGCCCAGCCCAACACGGTTTCGTAAATTTGGCCAAGGTTCATCCGTGAAGGTACCCCTAGTGGATTTAAGACAATATCAACTGGCGTACCATCCTCGAGGAACGGCATGTCTTCGTCGCGCACAATCCGGGCAACGATGCCCTTGTTTCCGTGACGACCAGCCATCTTATCCCCTACCTTGAGCTTACGCTTCTTCGCGATGAATACTTTGGCCATCTGAACGATACCTGAAGGCAGTTCATCACCGACACTGATGGCAAACTTATCACGCTTGTAAGCACCCAGTTCTTCATTCAACTTGATGTTGTAGAAATGAAGCGTTTGCTTGATCAGCTCATTCTTGTCCTCATCGGTAGTCCAACCAGTCGGATTAACATTCGCATATTCCAGCTCGGCAAGGATGCGTTGGGTAAACTTCGAACCTTTGGGCACCAACAACTCTTTGTAAACGTTGTACACGCCCTGCGACGTCTTGCCGTTTACAATGGTAAAAAGCTTTTCTATCAACTTGTCTTTCAGGGCTTTCAACGCCTTCGTATGTTGCGTATCCAGTTGATCGAGCGCTTTCTTCTCTTCTTCCTTAGCCACTTTCTTCGCACGGGAGAACAACTTGGTGTCGATAACCACGCCGTTGATAGACGGCGGAGTTTTCAAGGACGCGTCTTTCACATCGCCCGCTTTATCGCCAAAAATAGCACGCAGTAACTTCTCCTCGGGGGATGGATCGGATTCACCCTTCGGCGTGATCTTACCGATAAGGATATCGCCATCGCGCACCTCAGCGCCCACACGGATGATACCGTTCTCATCTAGATCCTTTGTCGCTTCCTCAGAAACGTTCGGGATATCTGCGGTAAGTTCTTCCTCACCACGTTTCGTATCCCGCACCTCCAGTTCGAACTCTTCGATATGCAACGACGTGAAGATATCCTGGCTCACTACACGTTCCGAAATCACGATAGCATCCTCAAAGTTGAACCCTTGCCATGGCATAAACGCCACTTTCAAATTGCGTCCCAGCGCAAGCTCACCGTTTTGGGTAGCATAACCTTCACATAGCACTTGGCCCTTCTCCACCTGCTGTCCTTTTTTAACAATTGGCTTCAAGTTAATGCATGTGCTCTGGTTCGTCTTCTTGAACTTAATCAAACGATAAGTCTTCACATCATCATCAAACGACACTAATCGGTCATCATCCGTACGCTCGTACCTGATCTTGATCTCATTGGCATCCACATATTCCACTACGCCTTTCGCTTCTGCGTTGATCAACGTACGGGAGTCGCGTGCTACACGGCCTTCCAAACCAGTACCAACCACAGGAGCCTCCGGACGCAACAACGGCACCGCCTGGCGCTGCATGTTGGACCCCATCAATGCACGGTTCGCATCATCGTGTTCCAAGAAAGGGATCAACGATGCCGCGATTGACGTGATTTGGTTAGGGGCGATATCCATCAAGTCTAACTTCTCCGGTTCGATAACCGGGAAGTCGCCTTCATACCTTGCTTTCACTTTCGGGGTAATGAAATTCCCCTTATCGTCGTACTCGGCGTTGGCCTGTGCGATGGTTTTACCATCTTCATCCTCCGCTGAAAGGTAAATTACGGGCTCTTCCACCACAACGCGTCCTTCATCTACGCGTCGATAAGGCGTTTCAATGAAACCGAGATTATTAATCTTTGCATGCACGCAGAGCGAAGAAATCAATCCGATATTCGGTCCTTCCGGGGTCTCGATGGTACACAACCTGCCGTAGTGCGTATAGTGCACATCGCGCACTTCAAATCCAGCACGCTCTCGTGAAAGCCCGCCGGGCCCCAAGGCTGACAACCGACGCTTGTGGGTAATCTCCGCCAATGGATTCGTCTGGTCCATGAACTGCGACAGTTGGTTCGTACCGAAGAACGAATTAATAACAGAAGACAGTGTACGTGCATTGATTAGATCCGTAGGTGTAAACACCTCGTTATCGCGGATGTTCATCCGCTCGCGGATGGTACGAGCCATGCGAGAAAGCCCTACGCCGAATTGCGAGTACAATTGCTCCCCGACGGTACGTACCCGACGGTTAGACAAGTGGTCGATGTCATCGACTTCCGCCTTGGAGTTAATCAAGTTGATTAAGTACTTTACAATGGCGATAATATCTTCGCGCGTAAGCACCTTCGTCTCATCCGGCGTATCCAACTGCAATTTGCGGTTGATGCGATACCGGCCGACATCACCGAGGTCGTAGCGCTTATCAGAGAAGAACAAGCGCTCGATAATGCCGCGGGCTGTTTCCTCGTCTGGTGGTTCCGCATTACGCAATTGCCTATAGATATGCTCCACGGCCTCCTTCTCTGAGTTTGAAGTATCCTTTTGCAGTGTATTATAGATGATGGAATAATCGGCGTTGTTCGCCGTATCTTCCTTTGTAAGGATAATGGATTTCACACCTGCATCGATAATCAACTCGATGTGGTCGTCTTCCAATACCGTTTCCCGTTCCAATACCACTTCATTACGGTCAATGGAAACCACTTCACCGGTATCTTCGTCCACGAAATCCTCGATCCACTTCTTCAGCACCCTAGCTGCTAGGGTACGGCCTACATATTTTTTTAGTCCCGACTTGCTCACTTTCACCTCATCGGCCAGTTCAAACAACTCCAAGATGTCCTTGTCCGAATCGTAGCCAATGGCACGCAAAAGGGTCGTAACCGGGAATTTTTTCTTACGGTCAATATAAGCGTACATGACGTTGTTCACGTCTGTAGCGAACTCTATCCATGAGCCTTTGAAGGGGATTACACGAGCGGAGTATAGCTTCGTGCCATTGGTGTGCCGGCTTTGGCCGAAAAATACACCCGGTGAACGATGCAATTGTGATACGATAACCCGCTCCGCTCCGTTTATAACGAATGTCCCTTTCGGGGTCATGTAGGGAATGGTTCCCAAATAAACGTCCTGCACGATGGTCTCGAAATCCTCGTGCTCTTCGTCATTACACGAAAGACGTAGCTTCGCCTTGAGCGGCACGCTATAGGTCAGCCCGCGCTCGATACATTCTTGTATACCATAACGCGGTGGATCAATGAAATAATCCAAAAACTCAAGTACGAAGATGTTCCTTGAATCAGAAATGGGGAAGTTCTCGGAAAACACCTTGAACAGCCCTTCCTGGTGGCGGTTGTCAGAAGTCGTTTCGAGTTGAAAAAACTCCCTGAAAGATTCCAATTGCACGTCCAGAAAATCGGGGTAATCAATTACCTTTCTGCTACTTGCAAAATTCACTCTTTCGTTTTGAATATTTTTGTTTGCCAAGGGAATAAGATTTTAGTTTAACTATTTAAACTGCACTTTTTTTGATACTGCTTTTGCCTTGATAAGGCATCCATACAGCACGGATGCGATAATGATACTAAGAGGAAAAGTCATAAACAGGAATAGACTCTGACGAAATTCACGTCAGAGTCTACCCCATTCAGGTGTGTTGTATGCGCTGAATTAGTTGAGCTCAACAACAGCTCCTGCTTCTTCGAGTTGCTTTTTCAAAGCTTCAGCTTCATCTTTAGCTACACCGGTTTTGATTTCTTTCGGCGCGCCGTCAACCAAGTCCTTCGCTTCTTTCAGGCCAAGACCAGTCAACTCCTTAACTAACTTAACCACAGCTAATTTCTGACCGCCAGCTTCTTTCAAAATCACATCAAAAGATGATTTTTCCTCTGCTGCAGCAGGCGCATCGCCGCCAGCAGCCGGACCAGCAACAGCTACTGCAGCTGCAGCGGGCTCAATGCCGTACTCGTCTTTCAAGATTTGAGCTAACTCGTTAACTTCTTTTACTGTCAAGTTTACCAACTGCTCAGCAAACGCTTTTAAATCTGCCATTTTATTTTTAATTTTTGAATTTACTTTTTAAAAAACAATTATTAATAATCCTTCGGGTATTCTGATTGGAGGAACCCGATTAACCCCGTTCCTGTAAAGTTTTAACCAAGCCGGCCAACGTATTACCTCCGGACTGAAGTGCGGACACCACATTCTTGGCAGGTGATTGCAACAAGCCGATAATATCGCCAATAAGCTCGTTCTTCGATTTAAGCTGGCTTAGCGCATCCACTTGGTTATCACCAACGAACACCGATGCATCGATATAGGCACCTTTCAAAACCGGTTTGTCGCCTTCCTTGCGAAGCTCTTTAATCAACTTTGCAGGAGCGTTACCCGTTTCGGAAAACAACATGGTCGATGAACCTTTCAATACGCCCAATAATTCCTCTGAATCCACACCGGCTTCTACAAGCGCCTTTTGAATCAAGGTGTTCTTAACCACTTGCATGGCGATACCTCTATCAAAGCATTTACGACGGATGCCGTTAATCTTGGCAACAGACAGGTCAGCAGTATCGGTGATGTAAAAATTACCATACG
>CAZTJY010000074.1:0-455 GCA_964613725.1 uncultured Parapedobacter sp.
GGTATATAATGAAAGCGAGCAACGTTGCCCGTCTGATATCCTTCATCTGGCAAACAGTGTAGCGATGGAAGAGCTTCAATACGCGGCGGTAGTTATGCCCTATGCAGAAGCGATGCAACGTCTCGCCGATGGCGAGACGTTCATATGCACGGTTTTTCAGCGGGGGGCCGTGCTCCACAGCCGCCCCAATGTATTACCACCTCGAAAGGTGTTTGTATGTCACGAGACCTTGCTGCGGCAAACGAGGGAGGGGTGGCGGCGTTGGTTCAACAACAGTTGCCAGTTCATGGACTGTGCCAATTATTGTTTGATGGAAGACAAATTCAACATGGCGGTTTTCATGGTGCACCAGGCTGTCGAACAGGCATGCAAGGCAATGCTCAAGGTGATGTTGCACATGCGACCAACAGCGGAGCGGTCCCCGGGATCCAGTTGATGCACGCCGGATCGAAGGT
>CAZTJY010000074.1:465-18763 GCA_964613725.1 uncultured Parapedobacter sp.
GCGGGATACTCCGGAAGATAAGGCGCTTTTCAACCTACTAAAAAGCAGTTACATGGACAGTCGATATGCCGTGGAGTTCGCCGTGAATGAGGAGGCGGCTTGGACACTTTACTACCGTGCCTCCACCTTGCTTCGGATAGCCGGTGAGCTATGTAATAAGCGGATAGCTGAGCTCGAAGAATTGGTAGGGTCACCACAGTTATCCATTGCACCCTAACACATCCTGGTTTCCGTCGCCGGCGTACCGTGGTGCAACAGATAGCTGCCCTTTTGCACTACCCTAATTTTTGTGTACTTTTAGCGCTCATTTTGACAGACGTTATATGAGCACAACAACGATGACGTCCTTGCAGGACGCAGTATATGAAAAATACCGGGAGCTTCACGGCGGCACACCATTGCTGGTGCGTTCTCCGGGCCGGGTGAACCTTATCGGTGAACATACCGATTATAACCAAGGCTTGGTCCTTCCGGCAGCGATTGATAAAAACATTATCCTCGCTATCGGTAAGCGTGAAGACAATGCCATCAAGCTATACGCACTCGACCAACAGGAGTCTTTTGATGCCACGCTCCAGGCCCTGGAACGGTCATTGTTGTTGTGGCCCGATTACATCCTCGGTGTTGTGCAGCAACTGCAGCAGCGGGGATATCCCATTGCAGGTTTCAACCTCGTGTTCGGTGGCGATATTCCGCAAGGCGCCGGGCTCTCGTCGTCGGCCGCGCTGGAATGCGCCACGGCATTTGCATTAAATAAGTTGCTCGGTCTCGGCATATCGCGGTTGGATATCGCCCTAACGGCACAGGCTGCTGAAAATGAGTTCGTAGGGGTGAAATGCGGTCTGATGGATCAATTTGCCAGTGTTTTCGGACAAGAACAGCGACTTATCAAACTGGATTGTGCCGATTTCTCGTATGAATATATCCCCTTTAACAACCCCGACCTACGCATCGTGTTGTTTGACACCCAAGTGAAACATTCGTTGGCATCGTCGGCCTACAACGAGCGCCGTGAGCAATGCGAGCACGGTGTGGCATTGATCCAGCAACACCATCCCAACGTAAAAAGCCTGCGCGACGCGACCGCCGAGCAACTTGACGAATACGTTAAACCGCTAGATGCCACGGTGTACAACCGTTGCCACTACGTGGTTTCTGAAATCAAGCGGTTGCAAGACGGATGCGAAGATCTGAAGAACAACGATTTTGCCGCTTTTGGCAAACGCATGTTCGAAACGCATGATGGACTCCAGCACTTGTACGAAGTGAGCTGCGAAGAATTGGATGTACTGGTAGACCTGGTACGCGGTAACGACGCCGTCCTCGGCGCCCGTATGATGGGAGGTGGATTTGGTGGTTGCACCATCAATTTAGTGAAGGGAGATCGGGTGCAGCATGTGGTAAATACAGTTACCGCCGCCTACAATGAAAGGACAGGTTTGACCGCGCAGGCGTATATTGCCAAGATATCCACCGGCACGAATGTGATTTTGAATTAACGCAATACGCAATGATGGCACCCTATAAATTACCTAAGGAAAATCAATTTGAACACCAGATTGCTGGAAAGCCCACGCACCTCGTCCGGTTGGAAAACAACCGGGGAATGGCCGTGGCCCTTTCCGACTATGGAGCCCGTATCGTCGGGCTTATCGTGCCCGACAAAAAGGGGACTCCCACCGATGTGGTGCTCGGATTTGATAGCATACAAGGATACCTCGCTGCCGACGAGATTTACCACGGCGTAACAGCAGGGCGATTTGCAAACCGTATCGCGAACGGCCGTTTCACCATTGATGGCCAAACGTTCAGCATCCCGCCCAACAACGGGCCAAATGCACTGCATGGCGGCGCTGGGGGGTTCCATACACGGGTATGGGACCGGCGCGTGGTGTATCGCGAGAAAGCAGACTTCTATTATGTCGCTGCCGACGGCGAAGAGGGTTTCCCCGGCCGGCTTTCCGTCATGGTGAAATACCGCCTCACCGACGATAACGAACTGGTCATCACCTACCGGGCCGAAACGGATAAGCCGACGGTAATCAACCTGACCAACCATGCTTTTTTCAATCTCAATGGGGAGGGAAATGGCAACGTGCTTGACCATGTGCTATCCATAGCGGCAGATCAGTACCTTCCTTGCGATGAATACCAGATACCTACGGGCGAATTGGCGGATGTACAAGGGACGCCTTTTGATTTTACTACTCCTAAGCCGATCGGCAAAGATATTGAGCAATCCGACGAACAACTGCGCATTGGCCATGGTTATGACCATAATTACGTGCTCCGCCCCGCAACGGTGACCGCCGGCGCCTCGATAGCTACCGTGGTGGCGCCGACTACCGGCATCCGCATGGATGTGCATACCACGGAGCCGGGCATACAACTATACACGGGTAACTTCCTTACGGGTAAAGACATCGGGAAACGAGGGATGCCGTATCCCAAGCACGGGGCGTTCTGCTTGGAAACCCAGCATTTTCCCGACGCGCCCAACCAGCCGGAGTTTCCGAGCACGTTATTACATCCCGGACAGGTGTTCCAGTCGGAAACTACGTATCGGTTTTCAGTGATAAAGTAAGTTCGCACTGATTACCCTACCAGTAACGCGTTCAACGCGCTATGCACGCGGGCGAAACCGAAGCGTTCCACCGTACCATCGAATGCCTGTTGGATTTCTGTCGTACACAGGTTGCCAATGCTGCCTTCGTGCGTGTGGTTCACCACTTTCTGTGGGCTGAAGGAGCCTTCTTCAATGGCCAAACCGATGTTTCGGTAAGCTTCACGGAAAGGAACACCTTTGAGTACTTCGTCATTGACCACCTCCACGCTGAATAAGTAATCGTACTTGGGGTCATCCAAGATGTCCTTCTTGATTTCGATGTGTTCGAGCATAAACGTGGTGATCTCCAAGCACTCGTTAAGCGATTGGAACGCGGGGAAAAGGTTCTCCTTAAGTAACTGCAAATCCCGGTGGTAGCCCGAGGGCAGATTGGTCGTCATCAGCGCTATCTCATTCGGCAGCGCTTGTATCTTATTGCACCGGCCACGGACCAATTCAAAAACATCCGGATTTTTCTTGTGGGGCATAATGCTCGATCCGGTAGTGAGGTGATCCGGGAACGAAATGAATCCGAAATTCTGATTGATATAGAGGCATACATCCATGGCGAATTTGGCCAGCGTGGCGGCGATGGCACTCAACCCCTGTGCCAGGATCCGCTCGGTTTTGCCCCGACCCATCTGTGCGTATACCACATTGTAATTTAGGTCATCAAACCCGAGTAGCTCGGTTGTCATCCGTCGATCCAACGGAAATGAAGAGCCATAGCCGGCGGCAGATCCCAATGGATTTTTGTTGCACACGGTCCAAGCTGCATGCAACAACGCCAAATCATCAACCAAGCTTTCGGCATAAGCACCGAACCACAATCCGAACGAAGATGGCATGGCAATCTGCAAGTGGGTGTAGCCAGGCAGCAACACGGCTTTATGGGTTTCACTCAGCGTGGTTAACCTATCAAATAGGGCTTGTGTGTGTTTAACGAGACGTTCTATTTCCGTACGGAAGTACAGCTTGAGGTCTACCAGCACCTGATCGTTGCGCGAGCGGCCACTGTGGATCTTTTTACCTGCCTCGCCGACCCGCTGCGTAAGCAACAGCTCTACCTGCGAATGCACATCTTCCACACCATCATCAATGGTAAATGTGCCGGCGGCAACCTCCGTATACAATTCCCGCAGGCCGGCCTGGACGGCGGCGAGATCCGCGCCATCCAATAACCCGATGCTATGCAGCATACGCGTGTGGGCCAGAGAGCCCAAAATATCGGCCGCCGCAAGTTGTAAGTCGAGCGCACGGTCGTTACCTACGGTAAAGCTTTCTACAAAGGCATTTACATCCGTATTCTTTTGCCAAATCTTCATCTGTAGCTAAAATCTAAATTCAATGCCAAACTTAGCAAAATGCTCCGTATTCGAATGCATGACGATGGTAATTTGTAGTTTTCAGCGCTAGAACGGGCACGGCGCCACGCGGATGCTCTTCGCCAAAAAATCAGGCCGTTGCGCTAAATTGATTAAGCGGATTCCAGCGGTGAGTGTTTACTCACTTATTTTTAAAAAAAATCTTTGCGGGTATCGTTTATATTGTTACGTTTGTAACCAACAAGGGGAAAATGGCTTGATTCAAATTACTTTAGCCTTGTTTTATAAAGTGAGTGAATCATGAATTACTCGATATTGTAAACATAAATTAGTGGTAGACTTCCAAGTCTTAAAACAGGAGAAGCACACTAACCGATTATAAACCTATTTTTTTTGATGTTTAATTTTTAAGCAAAAGGACGGCGCTAAGATGAGGGATTTGGCGTCGTTTTTTTTCGTTCAGTCCCTGCGTGTGGCGAGCCGGCGCCTTATTTTGCTCAAGAATTCCGGAGTCATACCGAGGTATGAAGCGATGTAATGCTGCGGTACCCGCAGCGCGATTTCGGGATACTGTTTTACGAATTCGACGTAACGCTCTTCGGCTGTTTTGGCAATGGTGCGGATAAGACGACGTTCCAACGCCGATAGATGTCGTTGGATCATCAGCCGGAACACCCGTTCAAACTGTGGCAGTCGGGCCAATAATTCCTCCTTGCTGGAAGGGTTGAGTGTGAGAAGTTCACTATCTTCCACGGCTTCAATATAGAGCAGTGATGGTGTCCGGTCGTGGAAACTACCGATATCACTCACCCACCAATCTTCTACTGAAAATTGCAGGATCACCTCACTGCCATTTTCATCGATGTAGAACGTACGCAGGCAGCCGCTTGCAATATAGGCCTCGAAATTACAGATTTCGCCCTCACGCAACAGTAGCTGTTTCTTTTTGATCGACTTGGGCTTAAGTAGGTTGTTGAATACCGTCATGTCTTCCGGCGAAAAGACGCCGCAGCGATTAACGTAATCATTTATGGCGGTAAACATGGTTTAAAACCCTACACTTTTCAACCGCAGTCCGGTGGTTTCATCCAGGCCCGTTACGAGGTTCATGTTCTGCACAGCCTGGCCGCTTGCTCCTTTGAGCAGGTTGTCAACAATACTGGTAATAAGTAGCTTGCCGCCATGTTTTTCAACCTGTAGGATGCATTTATTGGTGTTGACCACTTGTTTGAGGTCGATGTTGGTATCACTGATATGCGTAAAGGGATGCGCTGCATAATAGGACCGATAGCATTCCCGCGCTTCCCCTTCACTAAGGCTACTTTCTAAATAGATAGCAGACAAAATGCCACGCGGGAAGTTGCCGCGCTGGGGGATGATGTTGATGCGGCGCATCGCCCGTTGCAGCAGCGGCTCGTCCCCTTCAGGCAGGAAACCGGGTTGCAACTGCGCCAGCGATTCACCGATTTCCTGGAGGTGCTGGTGTGAAAAAGCTTTGTACAACGAAAGGTTACCACTCCGCCAGCTGAAATGCGAGGTGGCCGACGGCCGTTGGCCGGCACCTGTTGAACCGGTGGTTGCGTTGATGTGGATTTCATCGGGCAGTAAACCTGCGGCGGCCAGCGGTAGCAAAGCCAGCTGGATACCGGTAGCAAAACAGCCCGGATTGGCAATATGTCGGGCCTCTCGGATGGCGTCCCGCTGGAGTTCAGGTAAGCCATAGACGAACGATTGCCCTTGGTACAACCGATTAGCACTCAAACGATAATCCTGAGAAAGGTCGATGATTTTCACGTGCGGGTCGATGGTATTGGCTTCCAGGAATTTGCGGGAATCGCCGTGGCCTACGCAAAGGAACAATACATCGATGTCGCTATGGTAAGTTTCGGAAAAGCGCAGGTCGGTATCGCCCAGCAGGTCGCTATGTACATCAGATACCTTGTTGCCCGCATTGCTGCCGCTATGGGCAAATGCAATGTCTACTTGGGGATGGTAAATCAGTATCCGTAATAATTCACCACCAGTATAACCAGCCGAACCGATTATGCCTACTTTAATCTTTTCCATGTTTTACCTGCTTACTGCTCATTCACTTTATGCCAGATAGACACCTGGTTGCCGAATATCTTGGAGAAGCCTTTCACGTCATCCCCGCTCCAGGTGTTGTTCATCTCGCCATAGCTGCCAAACGCATTGGACATCAGGTCATGTTTCGATTCGATACCGATTACCGTGAATCGGTAAGGATGTAGCTCGACAAACACCTCGCCCGACACCGTCTGCTGGGCGTTTTGGAGAAAAGCCTCGATGTCGCGCATCACGGGGTCATGCATTTGCCCCTCGTGCATCCAATTGCCGTAGAATGTCGCTAGTTGGTCTTTCCAACTCAATTGCCATTTCGTTAATGTATGTTTCTCGAGCGTGTGGTGTGCTTTAATGATGATGAGAGGTGCTGCTGCTTCAAAGCCTACCCGGCCTTTAATGCCGATGATGGTATCGCCAACATGGATATCCCGGCCGATGCCGTACGGCTGTGCGATAGCCTGCAACTCCTGGATGACTTTCACCGGGCCAATCCGGTTACCATCCAATGCCACGGGCTCACCGTTTTCGAAAGTTAATGTGATGCGGCGCGGTGCCGTTGCCGTTACCGGCGTCGGCCACGCGTCTTCGGGTAGCGTTTCATGGGAAGTGAGTGTTTCTTTTCCGCCCACTGACGTACCCCATATCCCTTTGTTGATGGAATATTTGGCCTTTTCCGCATTGAATTCCACACCATGTTTATGGAGGTATTCGATTTCCTCTTCGCGGCTCAGCTTAAGGTCGCGGATAGGCGTGATAATCTCCACGTTGGGGATGATGGTATTGAAAATCATGTCGAACCGCACCTGGTCGTTTCCGGCACCCGTGCTGCCATGCGCTACGTATTCAGCTCCTATTTCTTTCGCATAATTGGCAATGGCCGTTGCCTGGCTCACCCGCTCGGCACTGACCGACAACGGGTAGGTGGCGTTTTTCAATACGTTGCCAAAAATGAGGTATTTGATGCAGCTGTCGTAATAGTTTTGCGTTTCATCAACCACGGCGTGCGATTTGACCCCGAGCGCATAGGCACGCTGTTCGATCTGTGCCAGTTCCTCGGCAGAAAACCCACCGGTGTTCACAATGACCGAGTGGACTTCAAGACCACGGTCTTTTGAGAGGTAAATACAGCAAAATGAGGTGTCTAACCCCCCACTAAACGCTAATACGACTTTCTTCATCTATCTATTTGATTTCACTCGTTGGTTTCAACTATTTAACTTATACTGTCTTCGGATAGCGGGCAATGAACGCCGTTACCATTTTCTTCGTTGATTTCCACAGCCGGGCCTCGATCCGCTTCAGTAACGAAGATTTCTTCGTGATCTGTTTCAGCCGCTCTTTGGCTTTGGCTTTCATCTCGATCCGTTCGCGGAGTTCCTTTTCTTTTTCCACCGGATCCCAAAGCATTGCCGTGCACATGCAATTTTTACGTTGCTTCATGGTCAGGATGTCATAGTTTACGCAACTTTGGCAACCTTTCCAAAAATCCTCGTCTTGTGTAAGTTCTGCATATGTAACGGGCTCATAGCCCAAATCGGAATTGATTTTCATCACGGCCAAGCCGGTAGTGAGCCCGAATATCTTTGCTTTAGGGTATTTCTCCCTCGAGAGGTCGAAGATACGTTTTTTTATGGCCTTAGCCAAGCCCACCTTGCGGAATTCCGGATTCACCACCAATCCGGAGTTGGCCACAAAGTCGCCATGGCTCCAAGTCTCGATGTAGCAAAACCCTGCCCATGCCTTGTCGGCTTTGCGCAGCGCAATGACCGCTTTGCCTTCACGCATTTTATTAGCTACGTATTCCGGGCTGCGCCGGGCGATGCCCGTACCACGGGCTTTGGCAGATTCTGCCATTTCGTCGCAAATCTGCTGGGCATATTCGACATATGCCTCGGTAGCTGGGATGATATTAAAGTCTGAAAGTTCCATTGGAATAACGACCCCGAAAATTGAAAACGAACAACTTGCGTTGTGTCTAACTGTTTAAATAACCTAATAATAACATGAATTGATTCGTACGGATGGACTTCTTATCGTACACGCATCGGAGAGGTATGCCCCTTATTAAGCCCGGGGCAATATGGGTCGTCGGAACCGGAGAACCGGTCTTTCGGCTGTTGACCGTTCACAAAAAAAGCATATCGTGCGATGCTGGAAGCAGGGCACAGTAGACAGGGCTATTGTATTTTTTGTGTTCATCCTATTTGTATACAGCTTGCTGTGCTGCAATTAAGGTGCCAAACTTAGGCAAAATTCCTTTTTTATGCAAGTACAAGTGACATTAAAAAAGGAAATTTTTACCGGCCTCCCCGCGGCCATACAATGGAAGACCCACACCAATCGCAAGGATGTTTATAAAATATCTCATGCGTTCACCGCTGCCCGAAAATCCATTTGCATGCAGCCGGTTTTCTTCCCACCTTTGTAGCATGACAGGCTCTAGTTGGTTTTTCATTTTGATTTTCGCGATTCCACTTATCGTTTTCCTTTTCTGGCTTATGAAGCAAGACCGCCGTAAAGGCCTTTGGGGCATCATCATCGTGGCTTTGCTCGTTATCGGTGCAGTAGCCGCCTCCATAAGGGCGAGCAAAAATGCGGTCCAGAATTTCGAAGAGCGCAAAAAAGAAGCGCAGGAAAGTGGTGCTCCCGCGGTTTCACCCGAACAGGAGCGTTAAACCTTTTGCCCAAATTGCAATCCAAAGAACAAACGAGAATAAAAATAGCACACAATATGGCGTTTTCGAAATTGCGCAGCGCACTCCTCATCATTCTACTCCCTATACTTTCTTTTGGACAGACCAAAGATACCCCACCGCCGAATTGGTTCAATCTCGATTACGAACGCGATGGCGTAATGGGCATCAGTACCGAGAAAGCGTATGAACAATTGCTTCACGGTAAAAAGAGCACAACCGTAGTGGTAGCGGTCATCGATGGGGGGGTCGACGTAAACCACGAAGACTTGAAAGATGTGATCTGGATCAACGAAAAAGATAGCGCGGCTACCGGTGCCGACGAAGATGGCAATGGCTATATAAACGACAAATATGGATGGAATTTCATTGGCAACGCCAACGGTGAGCATGTCCATTACGATAACCTGGAAGTGACGCGTCTTGTTAGGGACCTCGAACCCGAATACATCTCTGTGCTGCCCAGCACGCCGATGAGCGGCGAGGAGCGCAGAGAATTTGCCGAATACCAGAAAATGGTAACCTATTATGCCGATAAAACGCAAGAAGCACACTTCGGTCAGGCGAGCTACACGGGGTTGAAGCGCATGGTAGATACGATGGTGGCCCGAATAGGTAAGGAAACCCCAACGCTTGACGACTTTGATAAGTATAAGCCGGAGGGCGACCTGGAAAAGATGGCGCTGCGGATTGTCAAGAAGGAGTTGAAAGAAGAACCCGACTTCAATGTGTTCTATACCGACCTCGAAGAAGGGGTGGAACACTTTAACAACCAGGTCAATTACCACCTCAATAAGAAATTTGATTCGCGGCATATTGTGGGGGATGATTACGAGAACAGCCGTGAACGGTACTATGGCAACGCCGATGTCACCGGACCAGATGCCGACCACGGTACACACGTCGCCGGTATCATCGGCGCGGTACGCACCAACGATATCGGTATCAAGGGCGTGGCCGACGATGTGCGTATCATGGTCCTCCGCACCGTACCCGATGGGGATGAACGCGATAAGGACGTGGCCAATTCCATCCGCTACGCAGTGGAGAACGGTGCCAAGGTGATCAACATGAGTTTCGGCAAGGCGTTTGCCAAAGACAAAATGATTGTCGATGATGCCGTGCGGTTTGCTATGGAGAACGATGTGCTTCTTGTCCACGCCGCCGGTAACGACGGGCAGGACAACGATGCCAACCCCAATTTTCCGAACCGTAATTTTGTTGATAGCTTGGGAATCAATAAGGGAGAAGCGGATGCATGGATAGAGGTAGGGGCCTCGCAATGGAACAATGACGGCGATCTAGTCGCGTCATTTTCAAACTATGGCCGTCGGTCGGTCGATGTGTTCGCGCCAGGTGTGAAGATCCATTCCACGATGCCGGGGTCTACATACAAAGATCAACAAGGCACGAGCATGGCGGCACCTGTTGTTGCCGGTTTGGCGGCGCTGATACGGTCCTATTATCCGCAATTGCCTGCAGTGGAAGTGAAACGCGTAATCATGCAGTCCGTGACGCGGGTAAACCAACGCGTGAAGGTAACAGGGCCCGATGGGCGGAATATGCGGGTATCTATGAATGATATCTGTGTAACCGGAGGCATCGTTAATGCATATCGCGCTGTGCAGCTGGCAGAACAAGCTGTCGAAGGGCTGAAGAAAAAATAACGCAGGACTGCCATTGGGAATACTAATTCGTTAGCGGGGGCGTTATATACCATATAACGATAACGAATATGCTTATGACAGAAACGTATACACAAACCATCTCCCCCCGTGAGGCCGCCAAGAAGACGGACACCGATATGGTCCGCCTGGATGCCGATGACCAATTGTTCTACGACATGCTTAAAGCCGAACTTGATGTGTTGCTTCGCCAACCACAATCGGGAATTATCAACAAAATCACGTCGTATTCCCGGGCCCGGCGCGCGCCATTGATATAGCGGAGGAAATGCACGAACATGCTTAAAAAGGAACGCTACCAAGCTTTTGTGGCGTATTTTTCTACGCACAATCCGGATGCCCAAACCGAACTGAATTACCGGAATCCATACGAATTGCTCGTGGCGGTCATCTTATCTGCTCAATGCACGGATAAGCGCATCAATCAGGTAACTCCTGCATTGTTCGAGCGGTTCCCAGAAGCGGAAAGCCTCGCCGCGAGTAATCCCGATGAAGTGTTTACGTACATACGGAGTGTGAGTTATCCAAATAATAAGGCCAAACACTTGGTGGGGATGGCTCGGAAGCTGATCAGCGATTTCGATGGCGTGGTGCCGCAATCAGTAGATGATCTTCAGAAGCTTCCTGGTGTCGGCCGCAAAACGGCCAATGTCATTGCCTCCGTGGTCTATAATGCGCCCGCAATCGCAGTTGATACGCACGTGTTCCGCGTGGCCAATCGGATCGGGTTGACCGATCGGGCCAGGACGCCACTTGCCGTGGAAAAGCAGTTGGTGAAATATTTACCGAGGGATACATTGGCAATTGCACACCATTGGCTAATTTTACATGGACGGTACATCTGTGTGGCCCGAAGGCCGAAATGTGCGGAATGCCCGATTACCTGGATGTGCAGGTATTACGAGAAAGTGGTGCAAAAAACGGATCGTTGAAATCGCCGGTGACTGAAAGCTGGGCGATAAAAAACGAAAAAAATTAGTAAATGAAAATAAATTGATTTACCTTTGACTAATAATATGCTAACAAAATGAGTAATCAAGACAAACTGAAAGCCCTGCAGCTAACGTTAGATAAGCTGGAAAAATCCTATGGCAAAGGCGCCGTAATGAAATTAGGTGATTCGGCCGTAGAGCCGATTGATGCGATATCAACCGGATCGATCGGCTTGGATATCGCGTTGGGGATCGGCGGAGTACCAAAGGGGCGGGTTATCGAGATATACGGTCCGGAGTCATCGGGTAAAACCACCCTGGCCACACACATCATCGCCGAAGCACAGAAAAAAGGGGGGATTGCGGCAATCATAGATGCAGAACACGCGTTTGATAAATATTATGCCCGCAAACTCGGCGTGGATATTGACAACCTGTTGATTGCGCAGCCTGACAACGGCGAACAAGCGTTGGAAATCGCCGACAATTTGATTCGTTCCGGAGCGATCGATGTGATCGTTATCGACTCCGTGGCGGCGTTGGTGCCCAAGGGGGAAATCGAAGGCGAAATGGGAGATTCGAAGATGGGGTTGCAGGCCCGGCTGATGTCGCAGGCTTTGCGTAAACTTACAGGTACCATATCCAAAACCAATTGCTGCTGTATCTTTATCAACCAACTGCGTGAGAAAATCGGGGTCATGTTTGGCAATCCGGAAACCACTACTGGCGGTAATGCCCTCAAATTTTATGCTTCCGTCCGGCTCGACATCCGTCGCATGGCACAAATCAAGGATTCGGACGAAGTGGCAGGAAACCGGGTGAAGGTGAAGATTGTGAAGAACAAAGTGGCACCTCCTTTCCGCATCGCAGAATTTGATATCATGTTTGGAGAAGGTATTTCCAAAGCAGGTGAAATCATCGATTTAGGCGTTGATTTCAACATCATCAAGAAGTCCGGTTCATGGTTCAGTTATGGTGATACGAAGCTTGGGCAAGGGCGGGATGCAGTGAAAACATTGCTGCTAGATAACCCTGATCTGATGGATGAATTGGAAAGCAAAATAAAGGCGGAAGTAACTGCCGAGAAATTGGAAGAACAGTAATCTATGGGGCCTTGGCGCCGTGCCGGATTTAACAAAAAATTAACATTAGGACCGGTACTTCGGCACGGAAGTTGATTACATGACTATGTAAAATTGTCTTTTCATAATTTAGGTTTATAATTGGTTAGTTAGAAGGCCCTGATCCTCCCCGTTTCAGGGCCTTTCTTTTTATAACTTTTTGTCAATAAGGCGCGCTAGCGACTTACCCGTCTTCGCGAACCCTTCTGCTATTCGGTCGTTGGTGTTCGGGATGCCCACAAAGGCAATATCACCGGGCGCTTTTTCTGCTTCGATAGCTAAGAGCACATTCTCCGGATTGCCCGTTTCGACAAACTGCAAGAGTGTGCTGATTTTTGCGTGCTGCTTCATAACCCCACCAAACCATCCGGGGTAAATCCAGGTGGCTTTCACGATGAGGGTGTAGGGGGCGCTACCATCCGTGGTAAATGCAATGTTGGCCTTTTCCGAATTTTCAGTTGCAATGGTGGTAAACTTTTCCAAGAAACGCTCGTTTTTGAACGACTCCCAATCTTTTACCCAATTGGCCGACTCACCAGGCTCTTTCTCGTCAATTTCCTTTATGCGCCTATCAACGTATTCCTGCTCGGTTAAGTTTTCGTTATAAAACGTTACCTCGCTGAAGTCCATTTTCGTTACAACGGCTTCCTGACCCTTCAGGAAACTGAAGTCGCCCGATAAGACCTTCATCTTTTGTGCAAATCCCAGCGCAACGATAAACAGTAAGGTTGCGGCTGTACTGATTAATTTCTTCATAGTGCTTTCTATTTAATTATAATTTGGTTACACTAAGGTAGTCGTTTTGTGAGTATATTAAAAATAATCGTTGCGCCGAACAATTTTCACCCACTAGTCAATCGATTAATACCCCCACTTGTCTCCCCTAACCGGTAATTTTACCACCAGTTATGATAACCTAGCACATCATTAATTCATTCATCGTGAAAAGTATCCGATCCATTATTTTCCTATTGCCGCTATTTTTGGCGACAATTTCCTTTGCCCAGCAGAAAGAGCGCCTTACCGAAAATTGGGAGTTCGTACGCGGCGACCTCGGCGGCGTATGGGAGGCCGTACGTCCCTATAAGCCCGGAAGTCCCGAATCCTTGCCGTTATGGCAGCCCGTTACGTTGCCACACAGTTATAACGCAGTTGACGCGGTGGCCCCGGATGTGAACTATTACCAAGGCCCTGCATGGTACCGCACGGCATTAGCTATCGACAACCCTTACACTAATGGACGTATTTTACTCCACTTCGAAGGGGCTGGCCAAAAGACACAGGTCTACATCCATACCCAAAAGGTAGCCGAACATGTAGGTGGTTACGACGAGTGGACCGTCGATATCACCGATGCCGTCGACACCTTTAAATCCACCGACGCTTACAGCGAACAATTCGGTGGTAACGTGCCGTTGGTAATCCGGTCGGATAACTCACGCGACCTCGAACTCATCCCTTCGGACTTGTCTGATTTTAATATCTATGGCGGCCTATACCGCTACCTCAACCTGGTGTATGTGCCCCAATTGTCAGTCGACAAATTATTTGCTGCCGCAACGACGGATGCGAAAGGCCGGGCGGGAAATATCCAATTAAGCGCTCGCTTCTACAATCCCAATAAGGTGCTGGAAGCCGATGTCGCCATCGAGCTTCTCGATCCCAACGGACAACTTGTCACAACACAACAGCAAAAGGTGGCATTGGATAGCGGCTCATCGGTCCTTGAGGGCTTAATGGTGAAACGCCCGATATTGTGGTCGCCCGCCGCCCCATCATTGTATACCATCCGTTTGACCCTGACAACCGCAGACGATACCGCCACCCATTCCGAGCGCATCGGCTTCCGGCACTTCGAATTTGCTGAGAAGGGGCCGTTTTACCTCAATGGCGAGCGACTGCTGCTCCGCGGTACCCATCGCCATGAGGACCATGCCGGCGTAGGCCCGGCAATGACCGAAGCGATGATCTGGCAGGAAATGCGCATGATGAAGGAGATGGGCGTCAATTTCATCCGGCTGGGACATTACCAGCAATCGCGCATTGTCCTTGAGGCGTGCGATAGCTTGGGCATACTGGTATGGGAAGAGATACCGTGGTGCCGCGGCGGACTGGGTGGCGAAATGTACAAGGCGCAGGCCCGCCGGATGCTGACCAATATGATTGAGCAGCACCATAACCACCCGTCGGTCATCATTTGGGGGCTGGGCAACGAAAACGACTGGCCGGGCGACTTCGAGGAATTCGACAAACAAAAGATCCGGGCATTCATGAAGGAGCTGCACGACTTGTCCCACCAGCTAGACCCTACCCGCAAAACGGCCATCCGCCGGTGCGATTTCTGTAAGGACATCGTCGATGTCTACTCGCCCTCCATCTGGGCAGGTTGGTACCGCGGCATCTACACCGATTACAAGGCTGCCTCAAAAGTCGAGTTCGATAAAGTGAATCATTTTCTCCATGTGGAGTGGGGGGGTGATAGCCATGCACGACGTCATTCAGAGCATCCCGACAATGGCCTGTCAGCCGTAATGAACAGTACAACGGCCGACGAACGCGCGGGTGACGCTTCGTTGTTCGGTGGACCGGCTAGGGTATCCAAAGACGGCGACTGGAGCGAAAGCTACATCGTTAACCTCATCGACTGGCACCTCAAAGAACAGGAGACCATGCCCTGGCTTACCGGTACCGCCTATTGGCCTTTCAAGGATTTCTCCACACCCATCCGGCCGGAAAATCCTGTGCAATACGTTAACCAAAAAGGCGTACTGGAACGCAACTTCAACAAAAAGGAATCCTATTACGTCTTCCAATCTTACTGGACTGACCGGCCCATGGCGCATATCTATGGCCATAGCTGGCCTGTACGCTGGGGCAAAGCCGGAGAGGAAAAAATGGTGAAGGTATACTCTAATTGTACCGAAGCCGAACTCTTTGTGAACGGAATAAGCCAGGGAATCCGGCAGCGCAACAGCCAGGATTTCCCCGCTGCCGGCCTACGTTGGATGGTGGTGTTTAAGGAGGGTAGGAATACATTGGAAGTTGTTGCCCGTAAAGACGGTATCACAGTGAAAGACAGCATTACCCAACAATACCAAACCGCCGTATGGGGTAAGCCCGCGACGGTGCGCCTCGAGACCTTGAAAGCGGAAAGCGACACGGTTACCCTCCAAGCTACCCTGCGCGATGCGCATGGAGTACTTTGCCTCGATGCCGCGGACTACATCCATTTTTCAGCTATTGGCGATGGCTATCTGCTGGCCGACCTCGGCACTTCCGATGGTTCGAGGAAGGTGCAGGCTTATAATGGCCGAGCTATCATCCGCTTAAAACGTACCGGAGACCATGTTGTCGCAGGGGCATCCGTACATGGATTGGAAACTGCGCTATTACACCTTCCCGGCAAATCGCTATCCGCCGATTCCATCAAAGCAGCCATTACGGAAACGCTTCGCGATAAGACCATGCGCGATGCGCAATGGGCACTCGGCCAGCAACCCGAAACCGTTACGGCAAGTATAGCCCTGCGCAGCGCAGGTGGCAAGCACGACTTTTACTCCGAAGGGGATTATTGGTGGCCAGACACCGATAACCCCGATGGTCCCTATATCCGGCGGGACGGCGTTACCAATCCGGATAATTTCGTGGACCATCGCTCGGCCATGATCCGTTTTAGCCGGATCGTTGGCGCATTGGTGTCGGCATGGAAGCTTACTGGCGATGAGCAATACGTGGAGCATGCTCTCCGGCACGTGGCGGCATGGTTTATCAATGCCAATACACGAATGAATCCCTCCCTCCACTTTGCGCAAGCCATCAAAGGGCACGTCACTGGGCGGGGTATCGGCATCATCGATACCATTCACCTTATTGAGGTGGCCAAAGCTTTGGGCCTTTTGGATGATGCGGGGCTACTCGACGACGCACTGCGTCGGGGAACAAAAAAATGGTTTGCTGACTACCTCACGTGGCTCACTACCCATCCATATAGCATCGATGAGATGAATGCCGAAAATAATCATGGCACCTGCTGGGTCATGCAGGTAGCGGCTTTCGCACGTTATACGGGCAATGACGCGATTATCCGCCAATGTGCCGAACGGTATAAAACCATACTACTCCCTCAGCAAATGGCCGCAAACGGCAGTTTCCCATTGGAAACTGCACGGACAAAACCGTATGGTTATTCGCTCTTCAACCTCGACGCCATGGCGACCATCTGCGCGCTGATCTCCACGCCGAAGGATAACTTGTGGACATACGCAACACCAAGCGGCCTATCAATCGAAAAGGGCATCAATTACCTGTTGCCCTACGTGCGCCACAAAAACGACTGGCCGCATGGAACGGATGTGATGCACTGGGAGCAGTGGCCCGTAGCTCAACCGTTCCTTTTCATGGGCGCCCTGGCTTACCGGGATAAGACCCTACTGGAAACGTGGGAAGCACTTGACCACAACCCAACAAACAACGAAGTGATCCGCAACCTGCCCATCCGTAATCCATTGCTGTGGCTTTGAACATTTTTTACCCCACATTCAACCAATAATTACCCCGTCTAGGGGCCGTGTATCAGATAATTTTGCTTTCAATAACTTTTTTATAAACTCATATAAGCCTTAAAAAAATGAGGAAACGCTTTACAAAAAAACGAGGTTATGGCCTCATAGTCGCCATGCTGATGGGGTGGGTCGGTCTCCTACACGCCCAATCAACCATCACCGTTACCGGTAAAATTGTGCTCCAAGATGGTACGCCGGCATCGGGTGTAAGTGTAACCGTAAAAGGTGGCGGTGCCGCCACGGCATCAGACACCGACGGTAACTACCGCATCAGCGCATCGCCGAACGGCATACTGGTGTTTACACAGCTGGGCGCTACGACACAAGAGATTGCCATTGGCAACCGCAGCGTCATCGACATCACACTAGAAGAAGATGTATCTGCCCTGGATGAAGTGGTGGTAGTAGGCTACGGCACCCAGAAAAAAGTAAACCTGAGCGGTTCGGTGGCCCAGATCGATGGCGAAGCACTGACCAGCAGGCCGGTGGCGAACGTTACCGGGGCATTGCAGGGGGTAGCCCCGGGCGTCACCGTGGTCCGCGGCAGCGGCCAGCCAGGCGATGAAGGATACGGCATACGCATCCGCGGCTTTTCATCGGCCAATAGCGCCGATGCCTTGGTACTCGTCGATGGTATCCAGATGGACATGAACCTGCTGAACCCGGACGACGTTGCTTCTATTTCCGTGCTGAAAGACGCTTCCGCCTCAGCCATCTACGGGGCACGGGCGGCCGGCGGTGTCATTCTGGTCACCACCAAAAAAGGTGCTGCCGGCAAAACGCGCATCAATTTCAATAGCTATTACGGCATCAATGTCACCGCCCGCCAGCCGGAACGGCTTAACTCTTGGGACGAACAGCTACTGATTGACGAATCGCGGTTCAACGCCACGGGCAACCGCGAATACAGCGAAGAGCAGATGGAATGGGTGAGCAATCCGAATTTTTCCGTTCGCCCCAACCCGACGCAAGATCGTTGGGAGTATTTCGGCAATAACAACTGGCTCAAAGAAGGGATGGATAAGGTCAATTCCATGCAAAACCATACGCTCTCCGTGGGCGGTGGCACCGAGAAAATGAACTACCTCGTTTCCGGCGGCTACTACCAGCGCGACGGCGTACTGCGCTACGGTCCCGATGACAATTCAAGGTACAACCTCAAAACCAACATCAATGCCGAGCTCAACAAGTACCTGAGTGTGGAGGTCGTTGCCGGATACATCGGCTCCGTCGTGAATGAAAACGCCTATGGTACCGATCAGATCATCAACCGCCTATACCGCAGCCGGG
>CAZTJY010000074.1:18773-19864 GCA_964613725.1 uncultured Parapedobacter sp.
GAGCCTGTACGTGCCCGAAGAGGATATCACCGGGCAACCATACAACGGTGATCTCCAGATCAACGCCGTGGATATCGAGAAAAATGCCGGGCTGGAGCAACGCTTATATGAATCGTTCACAGGCAGACTCAACCTCAAAGTGCAGAACCTTGTAAAAGGATTGACCTTCGACCTCTCCGGGTGGCGCAACCAGGACTATTACTCCATGGAGCGCGACCGGCGTACCCTGCTGTGGTACGGCCGTAGCACAAATACGGTACGGTTCCGTATCCAAGACCCCAATACCAAAGCCATGACCAAAAACCGGGGGTACCATAATAACCTGCAGGGCGTGTTTACCTATAACCTCTCGCTTGCCGACGCACATAACTTCACATTACTCGGTGGTGCTTCCTTCGAAGAGTATCGTAAGGATGAGTTTTCGGCTGGCGCACAGTCAATGATCACTAACGATTTTTTCAGTTTTAATTTTGGCGATCCGTTGACCAAAACCAACGGCGATAAGGTGGAAAGCTGGGCGATGGGCTCCTTTTTCGGCCGCCTTAATTATAATTTCCGCGAAAAATACCTGTTCGAAGCGTCCTTCCGCTACGATGGCAGTTCGCGACTCGCGCCCGAGAACCGCTGGCAGGTATTCCCTTCTTTTTCAGCGGCCTGGCGCATCGATCAGGAAGAATTCATGCAGAACCAATCGCTGTTTTCAGCACTTAAGCTCCGCGGATCCTGGGGGCAATTGGGTAACGGCGCGGTATTGGGGCTGTATGACTATATCGCCCTCGTAAGAAGCGGGCTTACGGTGACAAACCAACCGAACCTCGTGTTCAACGACCTGCGTACCCAGTATTTCTTTCAGGAAGAATTGGCGTCCCCTCAAAAAACGTGGGAAACCGTGCAGCAGTCGAATATCGGCATCGATGTCGGATTGCTACACGATCGGCTGACCCTGACGGCCGACTACTATGTGAAGCGGAATAAAGATATGTTGGCCGAGTTGAACCTGCCCAACCTTATCGGCGTAAACGTCCCTTCCTTGAATATCGGTGAGCTGAAAAGCTGGGGCTGGGAGTTCGACATCCGGTGGCGCGACCGCG
>CAZTJY010000075.1:0-15449 GCA_964613725.1 uncultured Parapedobacter sp.
GCTTTCGACATGGAGTTGGTATACCACATACGTAAAGAACGGAGCCCGGTTATCGCAGCGGCTATCCACGACGGCCATCGGCTCGCTGCGCCGTTGCTCGATTATATGCAGCTGCAGGAGCATGAGCGTTTCCGCGAGGAAGATCCCTATACGGGTTACCTGGCCAATGTGCCGGCCAGCCGCATCCTGGTGGAAACGTCGCGGTTCCAGACCGATTTGAACCGGCGCCGGGAGGAAGCGGTGTACCGTGAGCCAGACGACGCCTGGGGGCTTACGGTGTGGCAACCGGCGCTGCCGGCAGGCTTGGTAGCGCAACTTTTGGCGGAATATGACCGTTTTTATGCCGATGTGGCCCAGCTCATTGAGCAGACCATCGCCCAATTCGGCAAGTTTGTGGTGCTGGATATACACAGTTACAATCACCGTCGCTACGACCCGTCTTCCGAAGCCGCCATCGGCGAAAACCCGGAAGTGAATATCGGAACGGCGCACAATCATGACCGATGGAAAGGGATGGGGCAGCAACTGACCGGGTTCTTGGCCCACCATCAAATCGATAAGCTATTTGTCGATGTTCGGGAGAACGTAAAGTTCAAGGGCGGGGGATTCTCCGAATGGATCAACCTTAATTACGGCGAGTATGGTTGCGTACTGTCACTGGAATTCAAGAAAACATTTATGGACGAATGGACAGGCCGGGTGGATATTGGTCATCTCCGCCAGTTGCGGTCGATGTTGGCTGGATGTGTGCCGTTCCTTCTTGATAAACTTGATGATGTCGTCAAACCAACGTACGCACATGACCGTTGACACCAACAAACAACTCAATCGTATCCGCGCCAAGTTGAAGAAGGGTAAACCCCTTCGTATGGCGCTGCCGTGTGGCGGGCAACTTCATATCGATCGGCCGGTACCCTACCTGCTGGTGTACCGCGTGCCTCCGAATGGCGAGGATGCATTTACATCCACGCTGGGGAAAACCGAATCTGCATATCTCGTAGCACCCGATACGGCTGAGTGCCCTGCTACCCTGATTGTACGTGAAATAGCAGGCATGATGGCAGATCAGTTCGGCGGGTTTATGCTGTTGGAGGTATGGCTATCCGAACAGAACGATTCGTCCACGTTTACCATTCACGTCGGCCAGAAGAGCGCCCTGGCAGTGGCCGAGAAACTCCAGTCGGAGCTGCGCGAGATGCACCTTCCGCAACTGCCGAGGATCGATGTTGAGCTGGTGAAAGGCAAGAAGCTGCCTGCACCGCCATACTACGGACAACTTTTCGAGGCAGAAGAGGCGCGTAAACGCGAGATCATCATCATCGGACTGGCTATCACCCCGGTATATATCAACGAGCAGACCGGTGCACCATATCCATTGTTCCTCCGTGCGTTGCGCGAAAGCTTCGGCAGGGCGTTACGGAAGAGTTTCTTCGAGTTTGTGCGCATGAAAACCTCGTATAGCGCAGCACACTTCGAAATGCTGGGTACCACGGAGCTGCACGACGGCGTGTGGGATATCGATGAACGCCTCGCCGAGTATAGCAACCTGTTTGACTTCCTGTTGCTGGTAACACCCATCAATACACAAGAGGCTTGGCATGGTTTCGCGAAAAGCAAGTACCGCAGTAACCCCATATTCCATTATCGGCCCATGCCCATCGATCCTGAATTGATAAAACGGAAATTGTATAACCTGCCTATCGAGGATATTGCGGATCCCACCATTGCCTACCTCTTCCGCGATAAACGGAAGGAGGTAGATCGCATGCTCAACATGCTGAGCGACCGTGACAAGCCCGATTTCGTCTACAGCAGCCAACAGCTTTTTGGCAATATCGAAGAAGACCTGCTGGAGGTCGCACGTGCTATCCTGGTAGCGTCCGAGCGGCCGCAGCAATCGGCCGACGAACAGGAGATGATTGACGCCGACGCGTTTGCAGCACTGGCCAGGGTGGAGCTGGACTACTTGAAGCAGCAATACAATCCGGTATCCACTGCGGTTCGCGTGCGCGACGATGTGGAGGGCGTCATGGTGTCGCGGGGCACGCTCAATATCAGTAGCCGCTACCGCATTTCCAAAGCGCGTGCATTTTCCCTGCTCCAGCATGAGGTGGGGACCCACGTGGCTACTTATTACAATGGGAAGGCACAACCATTCCGGCTTTTTTATGTGGGTGTACCCGGTTATGAGCAACTGCAGGAGGGATTGGCCGTGCTCAGTGAATACATCACCGGGGGACTTACCAACCAGCGCATGCGCATACTGGCTGCGCGGGTCGTTGCCGTGCAACATATGCTCGCTGGGAATTCGTTTGCCGATACGTTTGACATGCTCACAGAAAAATATAGATTTAAGCACGAGGTTGCCTTCCATGTCACCATGCGGGTATATCGCGGTGGTGGGCTTACCAAAGATGCAGTTTACCTCAAAGGCCTGCTGAATGTGATCGAATACGTCAAGCAAGGCAAGGATATCGGTCGATTGCTCGTGGGAAAGATCAGACAAGACTACCTGCCCATCATCGACGAATTGATGCACCGGCAACTGCTGAAACCATCGCCGCTGCGACCCAAGTTTTTGGAAAGACCCTATATCGATAAACTCGATGAAATCAAAAAGGAAGGGAGTGTGTTTAAGATGATTGGATAATGCGCGTTGCTTTTCGCCTTTTGCACGTTGCCGAACTTCAGGTGAATAGGCAGAAATCAAATAGCAAACAGTAGAGTAAACTGCAAATAACAAAAAAATGACCATCACATTCATTGTCAATCAAGTACGTAAAGAGGTGGCCGGATACACCACCACAGCGCTGGCTTATGAGGCCCATAAGCGGGGGCACACCGTTTATTATGCCGGGGTGGGGGATTTAGTGTATATGGATAACGGCAAGATCGGTGCGCATTGCCGGCAAGTACCCGATCGGGAATTCCGTTCACTGAATACATTTTTGGAAGCGCTGGTTGCCGAGGAAAAGATACTGAAAAGTGCTGAAAATTGGGATGTGCTCTGGTTACGGAATGACCCTGCAGCCGATATGGAAAAGCGTCCTTGGGCGCAGGATGCAGGGGTATTGTTTGGGCAGCTCGCCAGCCAGCAAGGTGTATTGGTGCTGAATGACCCGGCGGGCCTAATCAAGGCCTCCAATAAGATGTACCTACAGTATTTTCCCGAATCCGTGCGGCCGCTGTCGGTGATCACCCGCAATATAGCGGATGTGGAAGCGTTTTACCGCGACCAGCAACATCGGATTATCCTAAAACCCCTCAAAGGATCCGGAGGAAAGAATGTTTTCCTCGTCGACAAAAAGGATGATAAAAACCTCAAGCAGATCGTCGAAGCGATATGTCGCGATGGATTCGCCATTGCACAGGAATACCTGCCGGCGGCAAAAAAAGGAGATACCCGCCTGTTTCTGATGGACGGTGAGCCGATCAAGATCGGGAACAAGGTGGCTGCGATCCAACGGGTGCAGCAAGCTGGGGAAATCAGGAGCAATATCCACCGTGGGGCGAAGGCGAAGCGGGCTTCCATGAATAAGGAGATGCAGGCTATCGTAGATACGGCGGGCCCGCTGTTGCGCGACGATGGGATGTTTTTGGTAGGGTTGGATATCGTTGGCGACAAGCTAATGGAAATCAATGTGTTTAGTCCCGGAGGCCTGATCCATGCCAGTGAGTTCCATGGTGTTGATTTCTTGGAAGAAGTCATTACAGCCGTGGAGAAAAAAATAGCGACCCGCGCGAAAGGTGCCTAAGTTTGGGACGCATGTGTGTTCATGCCCTCCCGCGTTATTAAATGTTAAAATTTGGCATAAACGCCCGAAAAAAGATATATTAGCGGCATATTCACTCGAAATATGTTGGGAATGAACCGTATCTTAAAACTATTGTGCTGTGCGTTATTTTGCTGTATCCAATTCATCCAAGTGCGTGCGCAAGAAGATAGTGTCAGTATCAATACCATCGTTGAGAAAACGCAGAAATTGCTCGAAGCCTATCCCATCGAAAAGGTGCATATGCATTTCGATAAACCATACTATGCGGTGGGCGATACCATGTGGTTTAAGGTTTACCTTACCAGCAACATGTATAATTATGAGTTGAGCAAGGTGGCGTACGTGGAAGTGCTGAACGGTAAGGACTCATTGATGCAGACGATGCGTATCCCCCTTACCGATCATGCGGGCGATGGCCATCTGGTGCTCGACCAAGAATGGTATACCCAGGGGAACTACCGTTTCAGGGCATATACCAAATGGATGGTCAATTTTGACCCTGCTTATTTCTTCAATAAGATCGTCCCCATTGGCGACGTGCTCAATAACAACTTACATTATACGGTGTCGTTCAACGATGTTAGCAAAGGGAAAAGCGCCCGTACCCAGGCGGTGATCCAGTTCAAAGACAGGGAAGGAAAGCCATTGGCCAACCGGAAACTGACCTGGGCAGCAGTGGCCGGTTGGGAACCGATAGACGATGGAAAAGGGCAGACCGATGCCATGGGTAATGTGATCATCAATATCAATGGAAAAGACCGGGAACTGCTCCGCTCCGGTAACCTGCACGTATCGGTAGAACGGGGAGGGAGTGGCGAGCCCATGCTGGGTAATTTCCCCTTGCGCGCAGCCCTGTGGGATGCGGATGTACAGTTTTTTCCCGAGGGCGGTGATTTCATTGCAGGCATTGCAAAAAAAGTAGCCTTTAAGGCCGTGGGAAGTGGTGGGCGTGGCCTATCCGTAACCGGGAGCGTCGTTGACCAAAACGGAAAAGAAGTGGCCACGATAACCGATAGCCGCTTTGGGATGGGGTATTTTACCATGGTACCCCAGACCGGAAACAGCTATACGGCAAAGCTCGCGTTCGAAAACGGGGAACACAGAGAATACGCCTTGCCACCGGTAGCCGATCAGGGAATCAACGTTACCGTGCTGAAATCGGATACTGGCCAACTGCAGTTAGCCATTGTCGCCAATGAGCGCTACTTCAATGGGAATAAAGGCAATGCGTACTACCTTATCGCCCAGTCCAACGGTATCCTCTGCTATGCGGCGCAGGCGGCCCTGCGCAACGAATCCATCGTGGTGAATTTGCCGAAGGAACGTTTCCCGACGGGCATCGCCCAGCTTACGCTCTTCAACGCCGCGGGTAAGCCGCTCAGCGAACGGCTGGTATTCGTGGAAAATATCCAACCCTTGGATATAGCCGTAAACAGTAACAAAACGGTATATGCGGCCAAAGAACTGGTCAACTTGGGCCTGTCGGTCGATAACAACGGCACGCCTACCGTGGGGAACTATTCCGTGTCGGTGGTTGATGAAACCAAAGTGCCATTCGAAGAAAGCCGGGAAACGACGATCTTGAGTAACCTATTGCTCACATCCGACCTTAAAGGGTATGTGGAAGCCCCTAATTATTATTTTTCCGAACCGGATGCTGAAAAGCGGGAGGCTTTGGACGCCTTGTTACTCACACAAGGCTACCGGAGGTTCTCCTATGATGCGATTTTGGCTGATAATTATCCGCAAGTGCATTTTTTCCCGGAGCAAGGTATCGAGATATCCGGCATATTGCGTCTCAATAATGGCAAGCCAGTTGTGAATGGCGGATTGTTGCTATCCATCCCCGATAGGAGTTTCCGCACGGATGTATATACTGATGAGCGTGGCCGATTCGTGTTCAAAGACCTGCAGTTTACCGACTCGGCACGCGTAACCATCAATGCACGCGGAAACGATAACTACAGGAATATGGTCATCAATGTAGACCCGACGCAATTTCCGGGGATAGACACCACGGCCTATCGGGCAAACGACGAGCTGAATATCGACCAACGATTAGCGGGATACCTTGACAACAGTCGCAACGAATACCGTACGTCTATTTTGCTGGAAGAGGTCGAAGTAACCGCGACGTCGAGGCCAAGCTTTTCGCATAAGGATTACTCGTCTCTTTCCGGGTTGGGCATGGCCGACCACCAAATCAGTGCCGACCGGTTAAAGGGCTGCAATAACCTGATCATGTGCCTGCAGACAGCCCTTACGGGCATTACCTACGATGCACAGAGCCAGCTCTTTTTCATTACCCGCGACTACAACGCCGGTGGCCGGATACCCGTGCAATTTTTTGTGAACGGCATGGCTATGGATGTGCCGGCATTGAACGGGATCATGCCATCGGAGGTCGAAGGTATCGAGATTTTCCTTCGTGACGAGCTGGGCACCGTGAGCCGCATGTACCAGAATAACGGGGTGGTGTCTATCTATACCAAAAAGGTAGAAAAGGCACCGCGCATGTCGCTCAGCCAAATAGAGAGCTTGTTGCCGAAAAGCAATATCATCGACCTAACGCCTTTGGGGTACATTGAACAACGCAAATTCTATGTACCGAAGTATGATACGCCCGAACGGCGCGCGGTTAATGATATCCGGACGACTGTTTACTGGAATCCAGATGTAAAGACGGGAGAGGATGGACGAGCGCAGCTCGAGTTTTACAACGCCGATGGTAAGGGCAGCTACCGGGTAGTGGTGGAAGGTGTCGACACGCATGGCAATATCGGTCGGGCCGTATACCGGTATACCGTCAATTGATGGCATGCGGAAAATCGTCCATATCGATATGGATGCGTTTTATGCGTCGGTAGAGCAGCGCGATTTTCCGGCTTATCGGGGGAAGGCGCTGGTGGTGGGTGGCCCGCCAACAAGCCGTGGCGTGGTCGCGACGGCGAGTTATGAAGCACGCGCCTTCGGTATACATTCGGCCATGCCCTGCAGCAGGGCCATTAAACTTTGCCCCCATGCCCTGTTCGTGGCGCCGCGGTTTGACGTATATAAAACGGTTTCTGCCCAAATACGCACCATATTCAGGCGCTACACCGACCTGATCGAACCCCTGTCGCTCGACGAAGCGTACCTCGATTTGACCACCGATAAGCAGGGGATAGGGTCGGCACTAACGATTGCCCAACGCATCAAAGACGCCATCCGCCAAGAACTCCAACTTACCGCATCCGCCGGTGTGTCTATCAACAAGTTCGTTGCGAAAATAGCATCCGATATGGATAAACCGGATGGCCTTACGTTCATCGGGCCTTCGAGGGTAGAGCGGTTTATGGAACAATTGCCGGTGGAGAAGTTTTTTGGCGTGGGCAAGGTAACCGCTGCCAAGATGCGGCAGTTACAGCTGTTCACGGGCGCCGACCTTAAGCGGCTGACCGAATCCGACCTGGTGCGGCTGTTCGGGAAAAGCGGCCGTTTCTATTACCGCATCGTGCGCGGCATAGACGACCGTGCGGTGCAACCCAACCGCGAGTTGAAGTCGTTGGCCGTGGAAGACACATTTTCCACGGACCTCAGCCGGCTGGATACCATGGAAGATGAGTTAAGGAAAATTGCCGAAAAGCTTACCGGTCGATTGAAAAGCAGAACCCTGAAAGGACGCACATATACGTTGAAGGTGAGGTTCGCCGATTTCAGGCTGATTACGCGAAGCCATTCTTTGGCTTACTATACCGATGCGTTTGAAGATGTGTTTGGATTAATGTGCCAAATCCTCCGGACGGTTGTGACCGAAGACCCAATGCCCATACGGCTGCTGGGCGTTTCGGCAAGCAATTTCGACCGGGTAAAACTAGCCTCGGCTCAACTTTCTTTGTTCTGATTGTCGGTGATACGGATCGGCTCATCCTCCACCTCTTTTTCGGTCATGATTACCTTCACCGCATAAGATGATGGCCACACGCCTCTGCCGTATTTCAATGCATACACTTTCGTAAATTCGGCCCCGAAATAGAGGATGGCGGCCGAATAATAAACCCATAATAACAACACGATGATTGCGCCGGCAGCACCGTATACGGAGGCCGGTGCACTGAATTGCATATAGAGGGCGATCAGGTACCTGCCGAGCATAAAAAGGGCCGCGGTAAACAATGCGCCTCCGACCACATCCCTGAACCGCATCCGCGCATCGGGGAGGAAATGGAAGATGAAGGCAAAAAGGGCGGTAATCACCATGAAGGTAACCCCTACATTAACCCACTGAACGAGAAGTACCGATATATCGGGGAAATAGCTGGTAATTTGTGAGCTGAGGGCAACCACGATACCGTTCGCAATCAACGATACGATCAGTAGGAAACCAAGTCCGAGGACCATCGAGAGGGAGAGGGCGCGGTCGATCAGCATTTTCAACCAGCCCTTTTTAGGCTTGGGGCGAACCCCCCAAATCCGGTTCAATGAATCCTGTATCTCAACAAAAATGGTGGTCGACCCGACCACTAGCGTGCCGATGCCGATAGCGATGCCCAAGCCGGATTTGTCCGATACGCTGATGTTGGTGATGATCTGCTGTATCTGTGTGGCCGTTTCGGGGCCGAAAATGTTGGCAAATTCATTGAATACCTCGGTTTGCGCGTCTTGTGGCCCTGCAAGCAACTCGCCATAGAAAAATCCCACCAGCCAGATCACGATGAGCAGTAAGGGGGCAATCGAAAATATGGTGTAGTATGCGAGTGACGCGCTCATCTTCATCCCTTTGTCGTTGGAAAATTCAGCAGCGGTGTCTTTGAGGAGGTTGAATACGTCTTTGTAGAATTCGGCGCGAAAAAGGTTCATATTAATTTTCTTCGTAGATACTGTTTATGGCCTCTTCGTGGTGTTGCAATATGGCTTTACGCTTCAAGCTTAGCTTTGGGGTGAGTTCGCCGGCGTCAATGGTCCACGGGTTGTGGAGCAATACGAACTTTTTCACTTTCTCCCATTGTCCGAATCCCTGATTCAGGCGGTCTAGCTCCCGTTGGTATTTCTCGATGACAGCGGGATTCTTCACGGCTTCTTCTCGTGAGCCGAAAGGGATGCCCTTGATGCTACACCATTGTTCCAATACGTCGAATGCGGGTACGATGAGCGCCGCAGGGAACCGCCGGTTTTCACCGATGACCATCACCTGTGCAATCATCGTCGACTCCATGAATTTATTCTCCAGCACTTGGGGTGCCACATATTTGCCACCGGCGGTTTTAAACATTTCCTTTTTGCGGTCGGTGACTCGCAGGAACCCTTCGGTATCCAATTGGCCGATGTCGCCGGTATGGAGGTAACCCTCGGCGTCGATGACCTCGGCCGTGGCTTTTTCATTCTTGTAATAGCTACGGAATATACTCGGTCCCTTACACAGTATTTCACCATCTTCGGCAATTTTCACATCAACATGTTTGAGTACCTTCCCCACGGTGCCGAATTTGACGCCTCCTTTCTCCAGCGTATTTACGGCGATCACTGGCGAGGTCTCGGTAAGGCCATAGCCCTCCATCACGGGCATGCCCGCAGCCCAAAATACCCGGGCAAGGCGGGGTTGGAGCGCAGCGCCCCCCGAAACGATCAACTTGATGTGACCGCCCAGGGCTTCCTGCCATTTCTTGAACACCAATTTACGGGCGATACCCAATTGGAAATCCACCCAGCCGCTGTTCTTGCCGGGCTCCTTATTGTTAAGCCCCAGGTTGAGCGCCCAGAAGAAAATATGCTTTTTTAGTCCCTTGAGCTCCTTGCCCTTCGACACGATTTTATCATACACCTTTTCCAATACGCGTGGCACTGTGGTGAACCCATGGGGCTTCACGTCGTTGATGTCGGCTACGATGGTATCAAGACTCTCCGCGTAATGTACCTCCACACCCTTGGCGAAGTACAAGTATACGACCATGCGCTCGAAGATGTGGCACAACGGTAGGAAGCTGAGTGCCTTCCTGTAGTAATCCGGCAAAAGATCGAAACAGTCATATACGTTCGTCAGCACGTTTTTATGGGAAAGGCATACGCCCTTCGGTTTGCCGGTGGTGCCCGATGTATAGATCAACGTAAGGAGATCGTCTTCACCCACGGCGTGTCGGTATGGCTCTAAATCGGTGCCGTGCTGCCGACCTTCCTCTACCAATGTGCGCCAAGAGGGTATGCCTGCCACTGGGTCGAACGCGTAAATAGGGATATCGAGGTTGTTGTCGACCAACCCTTCGGCAATTTTTCCGTGGAGTTCGGCATTGCTGGTGAAAATCATCTTCACCTCGGCGTCACTCATGATAAACGATAGGTCTTGCTGGGAAAGCGTGGGATACAGTGGAACCACTGCGGCACCGAGTTGATTAATGGCAAAGTCGCAGAAGTTCCATTCGGGGCGGTTATGCGACATCAGTGCGATTTTGTCGCCTTTGCCAATACCTTTGGCGACCAACCCTTTGCTGAGGTTGTCAACGGTCGACAAAAAATCATCGGTCGAATAGTTTGTCCATTTACCATCCGCCTTCCCGGCCACCATGACAGGTTTGGCATAATGGGTTTTATAGTAAGCCAATATATCGAAAATACGGGTGGGAGTCTCCATAACCTTTAGCTAAACTGGTGTCAAATCTCGCCTGGTAACCAAATCGGCGCATTTAAAGTTAGCAAGAATTTCGCCGAAATCATAGTTTTCAAAAAAAATGCTGACATGCCCTTATCGGTTTCCATATTGGCATCTGTTTTGCGCGGATAGCGTCATGGAAACAAAACGGTGGACTTTATTCTTAGCGTTTATATTTTTAGGGATCGGTAGTCACGGCGCCTTCGCCCAGGAATCGGATAGTTACTCGCGGGCGATAGGGGGGCGTTTCGGCGTCGCGAATGGGATTACCTATAAGCATTTCCTCAATGAAAGCCACGCGATTGATGGCATCCTCAATTTCCAGGGCAACAGGAATTTCGCCATTTTTAAGTTGCTCGGTCTCTACGAAATCCACCAACCGTTGAACTTTATCGACGTAGTGGGGCTGCGGTGGTACTATGGTTTTGGCGGTGGCCTGGGCCACTACCGTTATAAGGATACGGATTCGAGCGGATTGGCTTGGAGCTTCGATGGCGTGGTGGGTGCCGATTACAAGATTCCCGAAGCCCCCATCAACCTATCGTTGGATTGGAAACCGACAATGGAGCTGACACCCGAGTCGGGCGTGCGGTTCGATGGTATCGGCTTGTCTATCCGATTTGTGTTTTAACCCCCTACAACGACAGCCAGAGTTTCCCCAACCGTTCCTGGGCCGCCGAGACATTTTTCAACGGCACGATGCGGAACGATCCCGCGAGGTCCGCGGTTAATGTAATGGTCACTTCCCGGATCTTACCATCCCTTGCAATGAGCACGTCAAGCTTGTCGCCGACATCTGCTGATTGCATCAGTCGATTCAGTTCGCGGCCGTTGGCATCCAACCGCTCACCATTGATAGCGAGGATTTCATCCCGGACATTGATTCCGCCGTTCCAGGCCCCGGTGCCACGGGTTACGCCGGTCACCATGATACGGCCATCGTTGGTAGACGTGTTGAAGCCGAGATCCGGCACCTGCCTACCTTCATTGTAGTCGACCAATTCGTATCCCACTGGATTGAGGTAGTGGTTGTAATCCAATGGGCCCACGGCATGTGCAGCATCGAAGATATCGGCTACCGACGTGCCGGCAACCTGCTCGACCAGCGATTGGAACTCAGGTATTTCAAAGCCGCGCTGCTCTTTGATGTAGAACTTTTCATAAGCCGCCTTTAAAGCATCGTCAAGCCGCTTTTTGCCGGCCGTGGCGGCCAGTATTTTGACGTCAAGCAGCATAGCCATTAACGCGCCTTTATTATAATAAGACACGCTTGTATTGGCCGAGTTTTCGTCGGGACGGTAGTACTTGATCCATGCGTCAAAGCTGGCCAACGCCACCGGCTGCACGTTGTTGCCCGGACGGTTTTCCACGGCATTCACATCGTTGGATATCGCTTGTAGATAGCCGTTTTCATTCAGGAAACCGCATCGCCGCAACAGCAGGTTGTCATAATAAGCCGTGAAACCTTCCATGATCCATAAGGCCGACGTGTAATTTTCTTTGTCGTAATCAAATGGGCCAAGTTCAGCAGGCCGCAACCGCTTCACGTGCCACAGGTGGAAATATTCGTGTGCCACAAGACCCAGGAAGCCGACATAGGAGCGCTCGGTTTGGTAACCGTTCCGGCTTGCACCCAGTACGGTTGAATTGAGGTGCTCCAAACCGCCGCCCCCCGATTGGTAATTGTGAACAATGAACACATACCGCTTGTTGGGGTTTACGCCGAATATGGAAGTTGCTTCCTCCACAATGGCTGCACAATCGGTTTTCAGGCGCTCCTTGTCGTAATTGCCGCCACCTACCATGGCAATTTCATGGTGTACACCGGCCGCCTCGAAGGTAAACACATCCTGGTTGCCCACTTCAATCGGCGAGTCGAACAAGATATCGAAGTCCGTCGCATGGAACGTATTCGGTTTGCCTGCAACGGCATCCAGGCCCGTGGATACCTTCGACCAGTTGGCGTGTGGTATAATGGTTACCTCAGCGGGGTGGTTTAGCATCCCATCGATATACATAAAGGTGGCCGCAGGGGAGAGGAAGGCGTGGCTGTCGTCGATAAAATTGGTGCGGACAGAGACTTCAAAGCCATAGATATGGTAGCTGAACGTTACCTTTTTTGCTTTGTCCGATTGGATACGCCAGGTATTTTTATCGATTTTTTCCACGGCAAGGAGTGCTCCGTCCGCATCACATGCTTCCACGCGTTCTACATGCTTTGCATACTCGCGCACCAAGTAAGACCCCGGCGTCCATACAGGCATTTTCACATCGATGTAATCTTTGCGGAGGTCTGAAATTTCCATTTTTATCTCGGCGTAGTGGGCCTGTGGCTCCTTGAATGAGACCTCGAAGTGGATGGTTGGCGCAGCGATAGCGGATGTGGTGACAGTGGTCATAAGGACGAGCAAATTTACACGGATTCTTCTCATGATGGTGCAATTAGGGAACTGCGAAAATACAAGTATCCATTATAGCAACAAAGAAATAAGTGGGTTAATTGAAAATTACCCTTCCCGTATGGCGATAGTGGCACTGGCTTGCATGGTGGGCATGATGACCATGTCGTTGACATTGACGTGCTTCGGCCGGGAAGCGACAAACCATGCCGCCTCAGCGACGTCGTCGCCCAGGAGTGGTTCTATACGATCGTACACGGCGGCCGCTCTTTCCGTATCGCCCTTGAAACGTACGTTTGAAAATTCGGTTTCCACCATGCCCGGGTGGATGGCGGTTACCTTGACGTGCTTATTGAGCAGGTCGATCCGCATGCCTTTGGTCAGTGCATCCACCGCATGTTTGGTAGCACAGTATACATTGCCATTGGGATACACTTCTTTGCCAGCGATGGAGCCAAGGTTGATGATATGCCCCTGTTGGCGCGCCGCCATGACGGGCGCTACCACCCTCGTGACATAAAGCAACCCTTTCACATTGGTGTCGATCATGCGGTCCCAATCACCGATGTCGCCTGTGTGTATCGGGTCGAGCCCTTGGCTCAGGCCCGCGTTGTTAATCAATACATCCACCTCTTTCCACTGTTCGGGGAGGTTGTTGAAGGAAGTAGATACCTCATCTGCGTCGCGGACGTCGAGCGCGAGGAGATGGCTCTGCGTGCCAAATGTAGCGCTGAGCTCTGCCGCAAGTGCTTCCAAACGGTCGATGCGGCGTGCCGCCAATAATAAATCATAACCTTCGCGGGCGAATACCCGCGCACAAGCCGCGCCGATCCCGGCACTTGCTCCGGTGATGAATACTATTTTATTTCTGGACATGAGATTTGAGATTTTAGTCATTAAACACGAGGTGCCGCAAATTCGCCACCTCACTCAAAATACAAACTCAACTGGAAATTACGCATATAAAGTCGTTGCAGCGGTAAACTGTTATTGAACGTGTTGTTATCGTTATCGTTGAGCATGTTTCCTACGCTTTGAACCCATCGGATTTCGGGCGACATTTTGAAAAATTCGAAGTAGATGTCGAAACCGATGCCAGCAGTATAAGCGAGGTAACTGCGATTGGTCATGATATTTTCGGTGCGATCGTATCTTTTCGCGGAAGCCACGTTAAAAGCCAATTCACCGCCACCGATGAGGTAGCCGCGCATGTTCGTCTTCCGGTCGGACTTGAATTTCAATAGTAAGGGGATGCCGATGTCGGACCGGTGAATCTTATTGGATGTTGGATGGTCAGGCTCCGTCGCTGTGGTGGTATTCACCGCTATGTTCATGAACCGCAAATTCGGTTGGAGCCGGAGATTGAGGTTTTCCGTCACCTTCAGGTCGGCAAGGAGCCCCAAGCCTACATTGCCGGTGAAAGGCGAGGTGACCTGTGTGTACCCCTCATCTCGCCACGACGGCTTCAAATCGAACTTGTAATCTGCATTGATATAATGGAAACTGAAACCGAAATGTAGCGTTTCATCGTCTACACCGCCACCCCACCGTTGGTACCGTTGCTGGGCGTGTAGGGCCGAAGCGAACAAAAAGAATGCGGAAAACCATAGGATGTATTGGCCCCAGCGCTTCATTTTGTGGCGATGTAGATTGTGCAAATGCCGAATGTCTGTGGGCGCGATAATGCATGGTAAAATCCCACGCGCTGGAGGATATCCGTAAACTGCTTTCCATCCGGGAATTGCGCCACCGATTCGGGCAGGTAGCTGTATGCACGGTAATCTTTCGAAAACACCTTTCCGATAAAGGGGGTGATGCGGTTGAAATAAAAGTGATAAAGTTGTTTTACAGGGAATCCCTTGGGTTTAGAGAATTCAAGGATAACCGCTTTGCCGCCCGGTTTGAGTACCCGGTGGATATCGGTAAGGCCTTTTTCGAGGTTTTCGAAGTTGCGTACACCGAAAGCGACGGTTACAGCGTCGAATGTGCCATCGGCGAAAGGCAGGTTTTCCGAATCGGCCAAGGCCACTTCGAATTGGTCTTGGAGGCCCTTTTTGGCAATCTTTTCCCGGGCGACAGCCAACATACCTGCTGAAATGTCGACACCGATGACTTTGCGGGGTTGGAGCATCTTAATGGCTTCCAGGGCAAAATCCCCCGTGCCGGTAGCCACATCTAGCAGTCGCTGGGGCTTGTTCGCCTTGAGGGCCCGGATCGCTTTTTTCCGCCAGATGATATCGATGCCCAACGATAGGAAATGGTTGAGGAAGTCGTAGGTTCCCGAGATGTTGTTGAACATATCGGCCACCTGTTGCTTTTTATCCGCGTCGGTATTTTTATAGGGCTTTACTGTTTGCGATGTCGTCATGGTAGACAAAGATACGGTTTTATTACGTACCTTTGCATGTGGCAAACCTGTTCTATCGCTCTTCTGCCACGGTGGGAGGGAGGAAAGTCCGGACAACGCAGAGCACCCCGCTTCCTAACGGGAAGGGTCGCGCCGTGAGGCGCGATACGGAAAGTGCCACAGAAAATATACCGTCACGCCAATGGCGAGATAAGGGTGAAAACGTGGGGTAAGAGCCCACGGCTTTGCATGGTGACATGCATCGCGGTAAACCCCGGGGGTTGAAAGGTCAAATAGGTTGCGGA
>CAZTJY010000075.1:15549-19743 GCA_964613725.1 uncultured Parapedobacter sp.
GTCATTGATACCGATAATGGTGTCGATGGGTTGGCGATTATCAAGAAAGAAGACATTGACCTGGTGCTCTGCGACATCAAAATGAGCAAGATGGATGGGATGGAGGTCCTCACCGAAGCACTGAGCATCAAGCCAGACTTACCGTTTATCATGATATCGGGACATGGTACCATTGAGACTGCGGTCGAAGCGAGCAAGAAAGGTGCATACGACTTCATCTCCAAACCGCCCGATTTGAACCGGTTGCTGATTACGGTGCGCAATGCGCTTGAGCGTGGTACATTGGTTACGGAAACCAAGGTGTTGAAACGCAAGGTCAGTAAAACACGCGACATATTGGGCGACTCGGACGCCATCTCGCGCATCAAGGAAACGATCGAAAGAGTGGCACCTACCGATGCCCGCGTGCTGATCACCGGTGCTAACGGAAGCGGCAAGGAATTGGTGGCTAGGTGGCTCCATGAGAAGTCGGCCCGTGCCGATGCACCCCTCATCGAGGTGAACTGCGCGGCCATCCCCTCGGAGTTGATCGAAAGCGAGCTTTTTGGGCATGAAAAGGGGTCGTTCACGTCGGCCATAAAGCAACGCATCGGGAAGTTTGAGCAGGCCGACAACGGCACGTTGTTCCTCGACGAAATTGGCGATATGAGCCTATCGGCCCAAGCGAAAGTGCTTCGGGCGCTACAGGAAAATAAGGTAACACGGGTTGGCGGTGAAAAGGAAATCAGCGTGAATGTGCGCGTCATCGCGGCAACCAACAAAGACTTACTTAAGGAAATCGATGCGGGTAATTTCCGGATGGACCTTTACCATCGGTTGAGCGTCATCATTATCCATGTACCCCCATTGGTAGAGCGGAAGGCGGATATCCCCGTATTGGCCAAACAGTTTTGCGACGAAATTTGCGGGGAGTACAATATGCCCGTAAAGAAAATTACGGACGAGGCCATGGAGGCGCTGAAAGGGTTGCCATGGACCGGCAATATCCGTGAACTGCGCAACATGGTGGAACGGTTGATCATCCTAAGTGACAAGTCGATCACCGACAAAGACGTGCGTGCATTTGCTAATCCGGGTTCGACAACTACGGTAATGGAAAATACGGAGAGCGCTAGCGAAAATGGCAAGCAATCCCTGTCCAACGGGCAACCGCTTGCCAATTACGATGATTTTCTTTCGTTTCAGGACTTTAAAGACCATACCGAAATGGAGTTCATCAAGTATAAGTTGGAAAAGAATGGATGGAACGTATCCAAGACCGCGGATGAAATCGATATCCAACGGAGCCACCTGTACAGCAAAATAGAGAAATTCGGATTGAAAAGGGAGGCTTAGCCTTATTCGTTGAATTTGCGGTGCTGTTTCCTGATGAGGACCACCACGATAACAACCAGTACGACAGCCCCCAAAGCAATATAACCGTATGTCTGCCAAGGGTTCTCCTCCACAATGGCTTTGTCGTGTTGTTGGGCAAAAGCCGGTACGCTAAACAATGCGATGAAAAGGGCGATGGTACTGTGCATCTCTGTAGATCTTAAACGTATTACAATTTTTACAAGATACCATTAATAATACAAAAATGCGCCGGATGTTTTGCCCTCGCGCGTATTGTTACAAACCGATGATTATCCGATTTCCGCTATGAATACGCCATCGCGATCTATTTCGCTCTTGTTTTCAAGGACGTGACGCAGATTGACCTTGCCAATGACGTATTTGAAGTCTTGGGCGTAATAACGCTCGCTGATGGATGTGAACCCCAGTTTTTCGACCAATGCCTCATCGTCATAACGGAGGTACACGGTGATCTCCCAGTCGGTGCTATACCGTAGTCCAGCGGCATCGATGTGCTTTTTGTATTCGTACCGATACCCATAGCGCAGAGCAGCAATATCCGAAAGCACGGCAGATCCGGTGGGGTGCCCGCCGGCACCTTTGCCATAGAAAAACTGCTCATCGGCAAATGCGGCTTTAACCAACACGCCGTTGTATTCATTTTCCACGTTATACAGGATGTTGTCAGGCGTCACCAGTTTGGGCAACACGTATAAAATAACGGCTTTATCGTTGATTTCCCGGGCGGTCGGTACGAGTTTCAGGCGGCGGTTTTTCTCGTTTGCGAAACGGATGTCCGGCGCACGTAGTTTATCGATCCCGATATTGAGGATGGCATCCGGGGAGACATAAAGCCCATACGCATGCGACGCGACGATAGCCAGCTTGAACTTGGGATCGAAACCGCCCACATCCAGTGTAGGGTCCGTCTCGGCGAATCCGAGGTCCTGTGCCTGCCGCAATGCGGTATCGTAGGCGAGGTTTTCATTGAATATCTTGGATAGGATATAGTTGGATGAGCCGTTGAAAATGCCCGACACGGAGTGCAGCAATTCGTTGTCGTAATACTCCTCCAAATTCCGGATGATGGGGATACTTCCGCAGACAGCACCCTCGTATAGCAGGCTGGTGCCGTGTTGGTTTTGGATGTCTACCAACTCTTCCAGGTGCGCGGCAATCATTTTCTTGTTTGCCGACACCACATTCTTGCCCGAGCGGAGTGCACGTGCCACAATCTCAAAGGCCGCATCGGCATCGTCAATAAGTTCAACCACGGTGTTGATTTCCGGGTCGCCCAATACAGCGTCCGCATTCGTGGTAAAAAGCTCGGCCGGCAGACTGCGTTCCTTCTCGGGATGCTTGATAACAAATTTTTTAATGGCTAGGTTGAGGTGTTTGGTGCTGATGATGTCATAGAGTCCTTGGCCTACCACACCGAATCCGAAAATGCCCAAGGTCAGTTTGTTGTCCATGTTTGCTGTTGCTGTTGTTTTGTTGCTTTCCTGCGTTGGAAAAAAATCGCCGGACAAACCGTCCGGCGAAATAATGTTTATTTTACTTGTTCAAATGCTTGCTGCAAATCCCCTTTGATGTCGTCGATATGTTCGATACCGACGGCCAACCGCAGTTCCCCCGGGAAGACGCCGGCTTCTTTCTGCTCTTGTGCAGACAGTTGCTGGTGTGTCGTTGCTGCGGGGTGAATGATGAGGGTCTTGGTGTCGCCCACGTTGGCCAAGTGACTCACCAACTTCAAGTTATCGATAAATGCATCCGCTTTTTCGGCGCCGCCTTTGATAGTGAACGACAAGACCGCACCGAAGCCATTTTTGAGGTATTTCTGTGCGTTGGTATGGTTGGGGTCGCTTTTTAATCCAGGATATTTGACTTTTTCTACTTGCGGGTGCTGTTCTAGCCACTTGGCTACTTCGAGGGCGTTGTCTACATGGCGTTGTACCCGAAGCGAAAGCGTTTCCAGTCCCTGCAATAGCAGGAAGGAGTTGAATGGCGATAGGGCCGGTCCGAAATCACGCAACCCTTCAACCCGGGCCCGGATAGCGAACTGGATGTTGCCAAGCGGACTATCCACGCCGAAAACGTCACTGAATACGAGTCCGTGGTAACCTTCCGACGGTTCGCTGAACTGCTTGAATTTGCCGTTGCCCCAATTGTAATTACCCCCATCCACGATAATGCCGGCGATGCTGTTGCCGTGGCCGCCAATCCATTTCGTCGCGGCCGCGACCACCACGTGGGCGCCGTGTTCCAGCGGTTTGAAGAGGTAGCCGCCGCAACCGAAGGTGTTGTCAACGATGAGCGGGAGGTCGTATTTTTTGGCAATAGCCGCTATACGGTCGAAATCGGGGATGCTGAAGCTGGGGTTGCCGATTGTTTCCACATAGATGGCCTTGGTTTTTTCATCGATAGCGGCTTCGATATTCTCCGGGGTTTCGTTCTTTGCAAAACGCGCCTCGATGCCGAGCCGCTTGAACGACACCTTGAATTGGTTGTATGTGCCACCGTACAAGCTGGATCCCGTAACGAAATTATCTCCGCTTTCCAGGATGTTGGTTAGCGCGATAAATTGTGCCGATTGGCCCGAAGCGACGGCCAGACCAGCTACGCCGCCCTCAAGCGCTGCCATCCGCTTTTCGAATACGTCGGTGGTCGGATTCATGATCCGCGTATAGATATTGCCGAACTCTTTGAGCGCAAAAAGGTTCGCGCCATGTTCCGCACTGTTGAAGACGAACGATGTGGTTTGATAAATCGGAACCGCGCGGGAGCCCGTGGTTGGATCCGCCTCTTGTCCGGCGTGGACTTGCAGTGTTTCGAATTTTAGATTTTCATTAGCCATGATTC
>CAZTJY010000076.1:0-878 GCA_964613725.1 uncultured Parapedobacter sp.
TAGCGGAATGGTTATACCTAAGCGGCACCTGTGCGGAGACACCCAAGCACCAAACGAGGCACGATGTCAATGCAAGCCGATATGGAATACGCGGGCGATTACTTTTACCAATTAACAAATAATGTAGTTGCATCAATCAAGTGATTGAAAGGTTAACGTTCAATGGGAACTATTCAACAGGAAATGTGCAATGAATGAATTGAACAGATAGAATACGAGTTGTAATTTGTAACCTTGTTAACCAATGTAAGCCAACCACTAATTGTTAACGTATAAGCCTGGAGTTTAGACGTGGAAACGGAATAGGAAGCATTAGTATTAGTAAACATAGGTAGACGTTTTTGGGTTAAATTATTTCTGATTGATTTTCATATAAATTTATTTTTTTTTGCGAAATTATATATTTGTTTTTTTTGGCACCATTTATGAATATGGTGGCATTGAGTTTTTCGATAATGTTTTTTTATTATTTCATAAGTAAATATCTGTTTGGCACACGACTTTAGATGCGCTGCTAATATATAGAACATTTTCTAAAACTGATGAATTTAGCTTAGATATTTTTCAATTTCCTAGTTAAGACATGTCAAGCCCATTAAAGAGAATCAAAGAATATATCGATTTTAAAGGTGTTAGAATCAGTGCCTTCGAGAAATCGGTTGGTTTTTCGAACGGCTTATTTGGTGGTCAGTTAAAACGCGACAAAACGATCGGTCTTGATAAGTTAGAGAATATACTAAAGACATATCCCGACCTCAATGCCGATTGGGTACTGACCGGCAGGGGGAATATGTTGAAAAAGGGCGGGAATGAGAATATCCCAGTGACCAACCAACAAACGGAAATCCTCTGCTCATTAAACACGTTAATGGCCACCC
>CAZTJY010000076.1:888-19713 GCA_964613725.1 uncultured Parapedobacter sp.
TTCAAACGGCCTGTTTGGCGGTCAGTTGAAACGCGACAAAACGATTGGTCTTGACAAGCTAGAGAATATATTAAAGACATATCCCGACCTCAGTGCCGACTGGGTACTTACAGGCAGGGGGAATATGTTGAAAAAAAGGGACGCGAACGAGAACATCCCAGGGACCAACCAACAAAAGGAAATCCTCTACTCCTTAAACACATTAATGACCACTCAACAGCGGATCGTTTCGCTTTTGGAGCAATTGGTCAGCAAAGGGGCCTCTTAATTTCCCAGCTCCGACATGAATTTTATCCGCATTAACTGGATTTCCTCATAGGTGTAGTCGTCCGACCCCAAATCATTTAGCGCCTGGTCTACCGAATCAATTTCCGCGGCACGGAAATAATCGAAAACTTCATCTTGCCGGTCCTCGTCAATGATCTCATCTACAAAGTATCCTAAGTTCAACTTGGTGCCGGAGTTGACGATCGATTCAACCTCCTTCAATAAGTCCTCGTAAGTAATCCCCTTCGCATGCGCAATGTCTTCAAGTCCGATTTTACGGTCGATATTTTGAATAATGGAAACTTTGAGAGCCGATTTATTAGCTGTACCTTTAATTACCAAGTCCTGCGGCCGATCGATGTCGTTCTCTTCAACGTACTGCTTGATGAGTTCGACAAACTTGCTGCCAAATTTAAGCGCCTTGCCTGCTCCCACACCATGAATCTGTTTAAGCTCGTCGATAGAAATGGGATAATGGGTACACATTTCATCTAACGACGGATCTTGAAAAATAACAAACGGCGGTAACCCCTTTTGCTTGGCGATTTTTTTACGTAATTCCTTCAGCATCGCAAGCAGCTGTGTATCTAAGGCCCCACCGCTTTGTTGTGCCGGCTCGTCCCCGCCGTCATCGCTTGCCGCCTCCATGGGTTTGTTTAAGATAAACTTCAAGCCATATGGGTTGTCGATATATCGCCTACCCGTCTCGGTAAGCATAAGCAACCCATATTGGTCAATATCCTTTGCCAGGAAATTATTCAATACGGCCTGCCGGAGAAGCGACTTCCAGTAGAGCACGCCTCGTTCCTTTCCGCTTCCAAACATCGGATGGACGTCATGTTTATAGGAAGATACAGGCTGGTTATTCTGGCCGATAAAAACATTGATAATATGGTGGTCATCAAACTTCTCCCCTTGCTCTTGGATAAACTTCAGCACATTTAGCAGCGATTCTTCCGCGTCAAAAGTGGTCTGTTGTGCACTGCAATTGTCGCACATGCTATTGCAGCCCGTCTCATCAAAGTTTTCACCGAAATAATGAAGGATCTGCCTACGCCTACACACCGAAGACTCAGAATAGTCGATTACCTCTTTGAGTATCTGCGTGCCGATTTCACGTTCAGACACCGGCTTGTCCTTCATGAATTTGGTTAGCTTCTCGATATCCTTCTCCGAGTAGAACGCCAAACAATGCCCTTCACCCCCATCCCGGCCCGCACGTCCGGTTTCCTGGTAATAGCCCTCCATGCTCTTGGGAATGTCGTGGTGAATGACGTAGCGCACATCGGGCTTATCAATGCCCATACCGAATGCGATGGTGGCAACAATGACCTCCACATCTTCCATGAGGAATTTATCCTGCGTATCCGCGCGCGTCTTGGCATCCAATCCCGCATGGTAAGGCAATGCTTTGATGCCATTTATGTTCAGTACCTCTGCGATCTCTTCCACTTTCTTGCGGCTTAGGCAGTAGATAATGCCCGACTTCCCCGCATTGTTTTTGATGAAGCGTACGATTTCCTTGACAACGTTCCGCTTAGGCCGCACTTCATAAAAAAGATTGGCCCTATTGAACGATGATTTGAACAGGGTGGCATCATTCATCTGCAGATTCTTGCGGATATCCGACTGCACCTTGGGCGTCGCCGTGGCTGTCAACGCAATTACCGGGATGCCCTCCCCTATGGAATTGATAACCGAACGGATTTTACGGTATTCCGGTCGGAAGTCATGGCCCCATTCCGAAATACAATGCGCTTCGTCTACAGCGACGAAAGAAACGGTGATCAACTTAAGGAATTCGACGTTCTCGCTCTTCGCCAGCGACTCGGGCGCCACATAGAGCAGCTTCGTCTTGCCAGCCGTCACGTCCTGCCGCACCCGGGTGATATCGCTTTTATTCAATGAAGAATTCAGGAAATGGGCAATACTGTCGTCGCCACCGAATGAACGCAGTTGATCCACCTGGTTCTTCATCAGGGCAATCAAGGGCGATATGACGATGGCCGTCCCTTCACTCATCAATGCCGGCAACTGGTAGCATATCGACTTACCGCCGCCGGTCGGCATAATTACAAACGTGTCTTGTTTCTGTAGGATGTTGGTAATGATAGCTTCTTGGTCGCCCTTGAATGTGTCAAACCCAAAAAAATCCTGTAGATTGTCAAATAACCTTTTCTCTATTTCCATTGCGCCTTTCGCAAAAATTCAGATAGACTGATAACCAAAGAATGCCCAAAATAACATATTTTTGCGCATATCAGTATCTAAAATTAGAAAATATATTTGTAATTAGCAATCCAAAAATCAAAAAACATGACTTTACGCGCTTCGCTGATGCGATGACTCAAAATGTCCTAAAGAAGTGCAAAGTAAAATGATTATATTATGCACCAAAACAAATGTTATCTAATAGTTGAATGCCAACGGCATACTAACAGAAGAAAGAAAAACAATACATGAAAAATTATTACGCCGTCATTATGGCGGGAGGCATCGGTAGCCGATTCTGGCCGGTGAGCCGCACAAAATTGCCCAAGCAATTCATCGATATGCTTGGCAGCGGAAAGACACTTATTCAGACCACATATGATCGCTTTCGGAAAATCATCCCCAAAGAGAATATTTTTGTTGCCACGAACGAGTCGTACGAACACCTCGTAAGGGAACAACTGCCCGAGCTATCGGCCCAACAGCTGATACTGGAGCCCATTATGCGTAATACGGCGCCTTGCATTGCCTATGCAAGCCACAAAATTCAACAGCTGGATCCTAATGCGGTAATGGTTATCGCCCCGGCAGACCATCTGATTTTGGAACCCGACGCATTCCTTGCCGATGTGACGAAAGGGCTTGCATGTGCAGAACGGAACGATTGGCTCATCACGTTAGGTATAAAACCCGCACGCCCAGACACCGGGTACGGTTATATCCAATATGGTAAAAACGCCACGGTGCCGGGGTTCAAGAGAGTAAAAACGTTTACCGAAAAACCGAATCTTGAACTTGCTACGACGTTTCTGCAAAGCGGTGACTTCTTGTGGAACGCCGGAATTTTCATTTGGTCCGCCAAAGCGATTATCGATGCGTTCCAAAAGTACCAAACGGAAATGAATGAGGTCTTCAAGGAGGGGGCTGATGTTTACAATTCTAACCGGGAAATGAAGTTCATTTCTGGGGCATTTGTACGATGCGTCAATATTTCCATCGATTTTGCTGTCATGGAAAAGGCCGATAACGTGTTCGTGTTGCCTGGCGATTTCGGCTGGTCCGACCTGGGTACTTGGGCCTCCATATACGAACTGTCCGAAAAGGACTACCTCGGTAACGTATCCTCCTCTTCAGAAAATGTAATTGCATACGATTCATCGAATTGTATGATCCACGTGCCGAAAGATAAGCTCGTCATCTTGAAAGGGCTCCACAACTTCATCGTGGTCCAATCAGACGACACCTTAATGATTTGCCCCAAGGATGAAGAACAGGGTGTTAAGGGAATTGTTGCCGATGTAAAGGGGAAATTTGGCAATAAGTATATTTGACGACGGAACACCGTGTTCCACGTTGGTGTAATCGCTATGGATTCTGGATTCGTAAAAACCGAAATTACTAGCCAAGGGCTCGCCGTAATCACGTTCGGCCACCCCACACATAATTCGTTGCCATCCCAATTATTGCAACAGCTCAGCGAGCATATTCAGGCAGCCGCCGAAACTGCGGTTAAGTTGATTCTACTGCAAAGTGACGGTGATCGTACCTTCTGTGCCGGGGCAAGTTTTGATGAGCTATTGGCGCTAACGGATAAAGAAGCGGGTAAGGCCTTTTTTTCCGGGTTTGCACATGTCATCAACGCTATCCGGCGGTCTCCCAAACTCGTGATAGGTAGAGCCCAGGGCAAAGCGGTGGGTGGCGGTGTGGGCCTGATGGCTGCTTGCGATTACTGTTTCGCATGCGAAAGCGTGGCGGTTAAGCTCAGCGAAATCAGCATAAATATCGGCCCGTTCGTTATCGCTCCGGCATTGGAACGTAAAATCGGTCTTTCTGCATTTACCACCCTTTCGCTAAATCCATCCACTTTTTTCGATTGCCATTGGGCGCAACGGAATGGTTTGGTCCACAGCGTACAGCCTACCGTTGCCGCGATGGACAAAGCCATCGAGCAATTCTGCAATCCGCTGCTTAGCACAAACCCCGAAGCGCTCACCGCGTTAAGGCGGACGTTATGGCAAGGTACGGACCATTGGGAGGTATCCCTCTATGAACTCGCTGCTATTAGTGGCAGCCTCGCGTTGGAGGAAGAAACGCAACGCGCGCTCCGTGAATTCAAAAGCCGATAACCGTTTCTCAAAATGAAAACAGTAACCGCAATATACATGCTCATGCTTGCCGGTGTATTGTTTTCACTGCACGCTGCGGCACAAATGACGTCCAGCAATCGGCGTGCACAGCAGGCCTTCGATAAAGCAGGGGCGCAACTTAAAGCTCAGCAATATAACCTCGCCGTCGCATCACTAGAAAGGGCGATTACATTGGATTCCGGATTTTCGGCTGCCTATCAACAGCTTGGTGATATCTACCGCAAGCAAAAGGACTATGAACAAGCCGTCGGCATTTACCTGAAAGTCATCCAACTGGATTCCCTGCTTACGCCGCTCACCTGGTTTGGCCTCGGCGAAAGCCTCCTCCATAGCGGCAAGTACGCCGATGCGCGGACTGCCCTGAGCCGATATCGGCATACACCCGGCTTGGGGGCGGAAAGCAGACGGCTTACCGATAAATACCTTATGGATTGCGCTTTTGGCGCAACGGCCGTGCGCAACCCCGTCCCTTTTTCGCCGCGGAATGCCGGAACTGCAATCAATAGCCCGGATGACGAATATTTTCCCCGACTCACGGCCGATCAGCAGACCATCATTTTTACACGCAAGAAGGATAATCGCGAGAACTTCTTCGTAAGCACCAAAGATAGTAGTGATGCCTGGCAGGAAGCCGGGTTTTTACAAGGGCAAATCAATTCGGACCTGTACAATGAAGGCGCCCATTGCATTTCGCCGGACGGGAAATACCTGTTTTTCACGGGCTGCAATCGACCCGATGGCTTGGGGAGTTGCGATATATACGTTTCCAGGCGCGAAGGTGAACAATGGGGGGCGCCCTATAATCTAGGGGCACCCATCAATACCCGGGGTTGGGAAGCACAACCCGCATTGGCGGCCGATGGACGCACGCTTTATTTTGTCAGCAACCGCCCCGGCGGACAAGGGGGATATGACATTTGGCGAACCTCGCTCAAATCAGACGGACAATGGGGACAACCGCAGAACCTCGGCCCCACCGTCAATACGCCCTACGATGAAAGCTCGCCGTATATCCACGCCGACAATCGAACGCTTTACTTTGCTTCCAACGGGTGGCCTGGGTTGGGGGATAAAGATATTTTCAAAAGCCGGAAAGATAGCAATGGCAATTGGGAACAGCCCGTCAATCTCGGCTATCCAATCAACGACCACCATGAGCAAAATGCACTGACAGTGAGCATGAATGGCATGCAGGCGTTCTTCTCAACCCGCAGGCCAGACGCTGTCGGTGGTTTGGATATATACGCTTTCCAACTGCCAGACGCTTCACGTCCCGATCCGGTGGCGTACCTCAAGGGTGTCATCTTGGATGCGGAAAGCAACGACCCGCTCCAAGCCGAGGTGCGGGTCACAGATGTTGCGACCAACGAGGTTTTATACACCGAAACCGCCGATTATGAGGATGGGACGTTTCTCGCCCCCCTACCCTTTGGCAAAACGTATGCACTGCACATCAACCAGCCGGGCTACCTCTTTTTCTCGGAAAGCTATCCGCTCGACGACAGCTTGAACATCAACGACGCTTACGAAGTACGTATCCCGCTGTCGCGAATAAAGGTTGGCAAGTCCGCGACGCTAAACAACATTTTCTTTGAAACCGATAAGTATGCCCTGCTGCCCCAATCCAAGAGTGACTTGGATCAACTCGTCCATTTCCTTGACCTAAATAAACAGGTGCTGGTCGAAATCGGTGGACATACCGACAATACCGGTACGGAAGCCTACAACCAGCAGCTGTCGGAAAGTCGTGCCCGATCCGTATACGATTACCTGGTCCAAGCCGGCATCCCCGTGCAACGGTTGCGTTTTAGGGGGTATGGCCAAACCCACCCCGTAGCTACCAACGACACGCCGGAAGGTCGCCAACTCAATCGGCGTACAGACTTCAAAATCATTGGATTAAACATGAACTAATTTAAGAACGATGAATCGAAAATCTTACCTTACGCTCGCAATAGCCCTCTTTGCGATAAAGTCGAGCTTCGCGCAGGTTGTCGCCCCGGGCGCTTCGTTGCAGTTACTTGCCGACGGGTTCGCCTTTACCGAGGGGCCCGCCGCAGACCGGAATGGCAATGTATTTTTTACCGATCAGCCCAATAACCGGATCTGGCGATACGGTACCAACGGGAACCTAGCCATCTTTATGGAACCGGCCGGAAGGGCGAATGGCCTGTATATCGACCGAAAGGGATACCTGATTGCATGTGCCGATGAAAACAACGAACTATGGCGCATCGGGATGGACAGAAAAGTGGAAAAGCTGGCTGTGAATTTCCGCGACTCCCTTTTCAACGGGCCCAATGATGTTTGGGTGTCCCCACAGGGTCCCATCTATTTCACCGATCCCTATTACCAGCGCAACTATTGGAGCCGGACCTCGCCCGACCTCGCTGCCGAAGCGCTATACCAATACCAAGATGGACAGGTGACCCGGCTGGATGGACGATTCAAACGACCAAATGGAATCATCGGTACACCGGATGGAAAGTTCTTGTATGTCGCCGATATCGGTGACAGCAAAATCTATCGCTATTCGCTAGGAAAGGATGGCACCATCAGGGACAGGCGACTCTTTGCAAACCAAGGGTCCGATGGGATGACAATCGACGAAAAAGGCAATGTATACCTCACGGGCAAAGGCGTTGACGTGTATGACCCCGCCGGGAATAAAATCCAGCACATCGACGTGCCGGCAAACTGGACTGCCAATATCTGTTTCAGCGGGCCGAATCACGATGTGTTGTTCATCACCGCCAGCGACAAGGTATTCACGCTGCAAATGGCAGTGAAAGGTGCTCGATAGGTTTATGCATGCTGGCCGGCATGCTTGCCTTCGGCAAATTCTTCGATTACCTTTTCGTTGAAGTCGGGCAGGTCATCGGGTGTCCGACTTGTTACCAGCCCCTGGTCGACCACCACGGCGCTATCTTCCCAGCGTGCACCGGCGTTAATTAGGTCCTTGCGGATATTATTGACCGAAGTCATCTTCCTTCCGGCTACCACTTCCGCATCGATGAGCACCTGCGGCCCATGGCAAATCGCAGCAACGGGCTTTCCTGCATCGAAGAATGCCTTTACGAAATCCAATGCCTTATCAATCACGCGTAACGTGTCCGGATTGATTACGCCGCCGGGGATGAGCAACGCGTCATAGTCATTAGGATCTGCCCTATCCAACGGAACGTCGACATCGAAATCCAAACTCCATTCGTTTCCTTTCTTTGCACGCACCACATCGTTTTTCGGCGACACGATATACGTCTTGCCACCAGCTAATTGGATGGCGTCGCGCGGACTTGTCAATTCGATTTCCTCAAATCCATCAGCTGTCAAAATAGCTACTTTCCGGTCTGTCAATTCATCGGTCATAAAAATCTCCTCCTTTGTTATAAGATTTACACAAAGTAGGGCAACATTGTTTTATCCTTTTTTCAATTCCCATACACTGCCGTCCACGATGGGATAGATATGCGAGCCAGACCGATGTGGCATTAAATGCAGGCCGGTTAGAGTGCCAAAAGCGGGCAGCAACAAGGTTTGACCGTAATAGTAAAAACAATGGAGCCGGTATCTCTGTCTTCCAGCATTCGAAATCAGGCAGCCGGGATGTACGTGCCCAGCTATATTCAGCCAGCCGGGAGGGGCGCTTTGGGGATGATGCGAGCAATAAATGCCGGGAGCAACGGTGTAATGGTCTACCACTTCAAGCGTCGTCTTGCGCATCAATTCATCCGGTAGAATGTCATGGTTACCACGGGTGAGGATAAAGTGCGTGGAACGATTGGTTGCGCACAGTCGTTCAACCCCCCACCATTCGCTGTTCAGGTCGCTATGGAAGAGATCGCCCAGGAAAACCAGGGTGTCCACGGCATACCTGTCCAACAACGACTGTATACGCAGCACGTCCTTATCAGCCGATGCGGACGGCATGAAAATCCCGGCCTTACGGAAATGGGTGCTTTTCCCCAAATGCCAGTCGGCAATGATTAACGTCTTGAAATCGGGGAGCAGCAGCGCCCGTTCGGGCAACAGCGTGAAATTCGTATCCATCAACCGAATTACTTTCCCCATATGTTTAAGCCTCCAATTGGGCCCTCAATTTTTCCAACCGGGATTGCCAATCCTCGTTGCTATAACGCTCCCGGAAAGACTCCGCGAAGACCGGAAAAGCAAACGGTGTCAGCTGCTTTGGCCGTTGCACGATAATACGGTGTGTCTCCATTCGTCTGAATGCCTTATGCATCCGTGATGCTTCCAGTTGAAAATCATACACTTCATCATAAGCCTGCCGGAGCAGCAGGTTGCCGGCATCATGCTCTTCGAAAACGGAGAAAAACAACCCTGAATTGGCCTGGAGATGTTTGGTCTTCATCGGTTTGCCCGGATACCCTTGGAATACCAAGCCGGCAATGCCGGCGATATCGCGGAATTTGCGCCTCGCCATTTCCCGGATATTGATGCCACTACGAATATCATCAAATAGGTTATCGGTGGTAAACAGCCCATTTTGAAAGGCGTCATCCAAGGGTATCGGTGCGTCACAGAGCAGCTCAAAACCATATTCGTTGCTTGCAATGCTGAATGTTGCCTTTTGGATGCTGCTGAGGCGGTAAGCCACCACGGCGGCCATCCCCTCATGTACCAGCTTTCCCTCAAATGGATAGACAAACAGGTGATGGCCGTATCGCGTATGGATGTATTCCACCAAGAGTTCCTCTTCACCGGGTAGGGCAGAAACGCGACGCTGCTCGGCAAAAAGCGGCTGCAGAAACTTTAATTCTGCCACGCTCCCCTGGCCTCTCCGGTTGATCTCCGTAAACGTGTGCCGAAGCGCAGCCCCGAAATTGTCGGATATAGGAAACCGCCCGCCCATCCATGATGGGACGGTACCTTTTTTTCCGGTGGCTGGCCGAACAATGGCTTGGATGTCTTTCACCCGCACAAGTTCGAGCAACCTCCCGGAGAACCAAAATGTATCGCCGGGCTGGAGCCGCGAAATGAACCATTCCTCGATGGTGCCCAAGTATTTTCCGCTCAAAAATTTCACGCGCATCATCGTGTCGGAAACGATGGCTCCAATACTCAGCCGGTGTCGCAAGGCCACACGTTTGCTGGTAACGCGATGCACGCCGTTTTCGACCACGACCTTGTGGAATTCCTCATAGGTGTCTAATGTACGGCCACCCCGCGTTACCATCAGTAGGCATTCGTCGAATTCCGCGCGGCTAATGGAAGCGAAGCAATGCGTCCGTTTGATTTCGCCATACAGTTCATCAGCGCGGAAACCGTCGGATACAGCCAACGTAACCATGTATTGGAGTAACACATCGAACGACCGGACATACGGCAGCCGTTGTTCCACCAGGCCGTTGTCCACGGCATAACGTATGGCCGCCCCCTCCATGATTTCCAGTGAATGGGTAGGTAGGAAGAATATTTTACTCGTTTCACCCGGCCGATGGCCGCTCCTCCCCGCCCGCTGCACGAACCGGGCCACGCCCTTCGGTGAACCAATCTGCACCACGCAATCCGCCGGCCGGAAGTCGACCCCCAAGTCGAGACTGCTCGTACAAACCACGGCTTTGAGTGCACCCCTGTGCAGTGCGTCTTCCACCCATATGCGCAATTCTTCACTTAACGACCCGTGGTGGATAGCCAATGCGCCGGACAATTGGGGGGCGGCATCGAGCAACCGATGGTACCAGATTTCCGCCTGCGACCGCGTATTGGTAAACAGCAAGGTCGACCGATGGGATTCGATGATGGGCACGACCTTGTCGATCATGGATGTACCGATGTGGCCTGCCCAAGGGAATCGCTCCAACGTATCGGGAAGCAGCGTTTCCATGTACGTGTCTTTTTTCAGGTCAGCCCGCACAAGCTTACCGCTGTGGCCCTCGCCCAGCAGGATGTCCATGGCCTCATTCAGGTTGCCAATGGTAGCGGAAATTCCCCATACTTGAAGTTTCGGGCAAATCGCGCGGAGGCGACTCAAGGCTAACTCTACCAATACGCCCCGTTTGCTTCCCACCAATTCATGCCATTCGTCGACAACCACGAACTCCAAACCGCTAAAAAACTCATGATATCCTTTTGATGCCAATAGCAGGTGGACGCTCTCGGGCGTGGTAATCAATGCCTGAGGAGGGCTGTTCCGCTGCCGTTGCCGCTGGGCTGTACTGGTGTCGCCTGTACGCAAACCAATATGGTAGTCGAGCTCCAGGTCATTGCTCACGGTCTGTGTCGCTTGCAGAATTTCGGCGGAAAGTGCACGCAATGGTGTAATCCACAGCCCATGGAGGCCTTTCCTGCGTTTCTCCTTCCGGTAATACCGCTGGAGGATTCCAAACCATACGGCAAAGGTTTTGCCATAACCCGTAGGTGCATTGAGCAACCCCGATTTACCTGTTGCGATAGCTGCCCACGTCTCCTGCTGGAAACGATGGGGCTGCCACCCCTTATTGAAAAACCATGTGGATGCGAATACGTTCAATGACAATATAACTCGATATGCAAAGGTAAGGTTTTATAAATAGGTTCATTCTTCCTTGGTGTTTTATAAAAATATGCGGATATTGTGGGCACTTAACCACCTTCATCCAATCGGCCCTACAGCATTTCCAATTCTTCATCGTACCTAATGGGTGCCTGCTTGTTACCTTGTTCGGGATGAGTCCAATATGAGTCCAACATGAGTCCAAGGTGAGTGGAAGGTAAATGCTGATCGGGACGGAGTCGATACGTGACGCTAAGGTAAAAAAAAATCATTACTTTTCACTTCAATGCGTCGATCAACTGCAACAGGTCTGCTTTGGTATTTGCATCCTCGGGCGACTTATCCCGTCGCCATCGTAGGATGCGCGGAAAGCGTAGCGCCACGCCGGATTTATGCCTGCTGCTTTCTTGGATGCCTTCGAACGCAATCTCGAAAACATGGTGCGGCGTTACGCTTCGCACCGGTCCGAAACGCTCCAGCGTATTCCGCTTGATCCAATTATCCAGCTCGGCGATCTCCTTATCAGTAAGCCCCGAATATGCTTTTGCGAATGGCACTAGCGTCCCTTCTTCGTCCCACACGGCAAAGGTGTAATCGGTATAAAGATTGGCGCGACGCCCATGACCGCTTTGGGCATAAATCAGTACCCCGTCGGCGGTGAGTGGGTCCGTTTTCCATTTCCACCAGTTCCCGCGTCGCCGGCCGCTGCCATAAGGGCTATCCTTACGTTTGAGCATCACGCCTTCGCAAAGGAATTCGCGCGCCCGTTGACGGAAATCCGCTACGTCGCTCCAACCGTTGAAAACCATTGTTTCCGACAGTAGCAGCGATGGATAAGGCGCGGATAACGTCAAAAGGCCTTCCAGAAGGCCGCGGCGCTCATGCATCGGCTTGCCCCGGATGTCTTCGCCGTTCCATTCAAGCAGGTCGTAACATACCAATACCAACGGCGCCTCGCTTAGCGATTTGGGCGAAAGGTTCTTGCGTCCGATCCGGGTTTGCATCACCTGAAAGGGCAACGGATGCCCATCCTGCCAGGGAATGATCTCGCCGTCGAGAACCGTGCCATCGGGCAAGGACTCAGCCAGGGGCGCAAACTCGGGGAATTTATCGGTGAGTAAATCCTCGCCTCTGCTCCACACGAAAAGCTGTCCGTTCCGTACGATCAGCTGCCCGCGGATGCCGTCGAGCTTCTTTTCGATGTACCAATCCGCGATATCACCCAGTGATTCTGGAGGAGCATCCAATTGATAGGCCAAGTAAAAGGGATAAGGCTGGAAATCGCGCTCACCCATTGTGGTCTCCGAAAATAGCGCAGCCATGGTCTCTGTGGCAGGCGACCATTTGCCCATCAACCGGTGCGCTACGGTGGCTTCATCCATACCCAAATGTATAGCGACCGCTTTGATAACCAATTGGCGGGATACACCCATCCGGAAGTTCCCGGTAATCAATTTGGTGAAAACAAACCGCTCATCTTGGTCGAGACACTTCCAATAATCGGTTATGATCTTTTTTTTCTCCGCATCTGTTCTCGTGGCGAGATCGGCGAGCTCGGTGACCACGTGCGGAAGGGTGTAAACGTGTCCCGCTTCTGCTTGCTGCGGCAGCGTGAGAGCGATTGCTTCCGCGAGGTCTCCCACGATGTGGTACGACGCTTCAAAAAGCCAATCCGGTATTCCGGCTGCAGACGCTGCCCATGCCTTGAGTTCCGCCGTCTTTACGGGGCGCCGCGGCCAATTGCCGGTTAATAACGCGATGGCATAGAGCGCGCTCCTGTCGTCGCTATCTGCCAGATAGTTTACGATGGCGGCCACTTTAGCGTTCGTCCTCGTTGTTTGGTCAATGGCTATAAACAATGCTGTGAACCGCTTCATAGGTCGTCCTCCATCTGCTCCCCGCCTTGCAGGTGCACTTCGTGCGCATGGAGACCCTTTTCTTCCCGCAACCAACGTGCAAACGGTCCTTCGTAGCCATGGGTGACGTATACGCGCTCAGCGCCCGTATCGGCTACCGCCCTATTTAGCTGGTTCCAGTCGGCGTGGTCCGAAAGGACGAACCCACGGTCTACGCCCCGGCGACGGCGCGCACCACGGAGTTGCATCCAGCCGCTGCACAACGCAATGCGATAGGGTGATAGCTTTTTCAACCAAGGTGAACCGAGGGCAGATGGCGGCGCAACAACGACAGCCCCTTTTATCGTGGCGCGGTCGGTTTCGGGAGTGATGTGTTCTCCGGCGAAGCGGTAACCGATTCCCGCTAGCGCTGCATTTACATTGGCCACAGCGCCGTGCAGGAACACAGGCCCGTTCGCGGGGTCCAAGTGCTGGAGGAGCACTTGCGATTTGCCCAATGCATAGGCTAACAACACTGTATTGAAACCGTCTGCAGCATTCTGATGCCACCAATCATTTATTTCTGACAAGACGGATATGGGATCGGGAAAACGGTATACGGGCAGCGCGAATGTAGATTCGGTGACGAACGTGTGGCAGCGAACCGGTTCGTAGGGAGCGCTGATGCCGTCTTGCGTGAGTTTATAATCGCCGGAAACCACCCAAACTTCGCCGCCATATTCCAGTCTCACCTGGGCAGAGCCAATAATATGCCCAGCCGGATGCAGGCTAATGCGTACGCCATTTACGGTAACGGCTTCCCCGTATTCCAGTGACTGGATGGCGGTGGCTGCGCCCAACCGCAGTCGAAGGATGGCTGCGGTGTGCGGGTGGCAGAGGTAGCGGCCTATCCCCCACCGCGCATGGTCGCTGTGGCCGTGGGTAATCACTGCGTTTTCCACAGGAAGCCACGGATCGATATACATATCGGCCTGTGGGCAGTATATACCTCGCTTTGTAAATTGCAACATCGTTAGCTCATAAACAAAAGTAGCGGCGGTTGGTTTAGCGATATTATTGCTATGTTTGGGTTATGGAAGAAAACGTTTTCTACGAAGGGCAGATTATCTGGGCGCAGATCGACGCGAATCGGCACCTGCGCCACTCCGCTTACGCCGATCTGTGCGCCCAAGCGAGGAGCAATATGCTGCGGGACACCGGCCTTTCACTCGATAAAATAGCAGAAAAAAACATCGGTCCGATTCTGTTCCGCGAGGAATTGGTCTACCTGCGCGAGATACATCTCAACGACGTGGTGAAGGTAACCGTGGTGATGACCAAATACAACACCACCAACTCCCGGTTTTCATTCCGGCATGAGATTTACCGGTCGGACGGAACGAAATGTGCCGTAGTGATGGTTGATGGTGCGTGGATGGATATCGAAAAACGGAAACTCACGGTGTTACCCGAAGAATGGCGAACCCTCGTAACCCGCCTGCCTAAAAGTGACGATTACGAGGAGGTGACGGCCTAGGTAAATAGAAAAAGCCCATGGCTTATCGTCCATGGGCCCTCAAATCGTTCTTCGTTCACTTCAATGCTTAACGTCGATGCTTAGTTCACTTCAATCAAGCGTGAAGCAACCTTGGCTTCTTCCTTCTTGCCGATTGCTACTTTCAGCACACCGTCTTTGTAGTTGGCCTCAATGCTGTTGTGGTCAGTGCTTTCGGGCAAAGTGAATGACCGTGTGAAAGAGGTGTAGCTGTACTCGCGTTTGCTGTATTTCTTGCCCTCATCGGTGCTTTCCACATTCTTCTCCGCAGAAATGGTCAATACGTCCTTGTCCACGTTGATCTTGAAATCACCTTTTTCCAGCCCAGGGGCCGCCAGTTCAATATGAAACGCATCGTTTGTCTCCGCCACATTTACGGCTGGCACGCGGGAAATGAAACGATCAGATAGGAACGAATCATTGAAAATGGGATTGAAAAAATCGTTTACCCAATTGTCTACTCCCCTGTTTTTGTTACCTGAAAATTTTACCAGTGTCATTTTTTATCCTCCTATAATTTTTGTTTTTGACTTTCAGTTATCACCCTTCCAAATTATATACCAACGGATAAAAAAGATGATTTCATGACTTTATGTCAGTATGTGTATGATTTTAAATGACATATTGTCTTGTATCGAGAATATTGCAGGTCAGAACTTCCGGGTCACCTGAAAGCCAAGTCCTATCTGGTTATTCGGCATCGTTGTCTGTCCGATGTCCCACGTCAATAACCGTTCATTTCGCGGCTTATTTGCAATGAGGTTCCACGAGCTTAGCAACACATTGGCGGTTCCCAGACCGATATTAAGCAGGGAAACGTTTCGCTTTCCTATGTTGGCGGCAGGTTGGTCGCCCCACCGCGGTTCTTCATCTTTTGGAAATTCGATGATTCCCATCGTCGCTTGCGCAACGCCGGTAGCCAGCCCAACAAGAGGCATCACCTTGCTTTCCGCTCCCTGGCTCAATTGGACAATGTTAATTGCCCCGATCGACAAATTGACTCCACTGAATACCGCCGATGAAATACCGTAGCTTTTAGATACGTAGTTCCGATTGACATCCACCGGAATCGTTCCGTATTGGGGTTGGATCATCGCGCACTCCCATTTCGTGAGGCCACTTGCGGCGACCCAATCGGCATCACGCAACAGTTGCTCTATGTATGCCAGATGTGTGGCAATCCGTACATCCTCATCGGCATTGGCCGAAGGTGCGTGCCCGAACGTGTGGACGAAACTTGCATCGCCAAGCAATGGGTTAATGGATTGTTCGTTTTTCACGGTCCTCGTAGAACATCCCGCAGCAACAACCAACAGCAGAACGGCAAAGGAAATAACTGATCTTTTCATCGTTATACGTTTAAATAATTAGTGCAATCGGGGCGATTTCACGCGTCGCGCCCAAGTATAACGGATGAGGTTGACGTTACGCTACACCGTGGGAGATGCAACTCCCCACTTAAGCACCACACGCGCGTTGGCGCGGTCGCCCCCGAAAGGTGGGTTGTGTTTGGTCACGCTTATTTCAATGTTCGAAACGAAAGGGAAATCCGCCCGCACACGGTGCAACATCGTCTCAGCCACGGTTTCGAGCAATTTGCGGGGCTGCTGCATTTCGGTCTTTGCTATGTGGTAAAGTTGCTCGTAATTGACCGTATGCTGCAATTCATCGGCAATCGGGCGGTCGTCCCGATGGAATGCCACGCAGATATCTATAGTAAATTCATTTCCAAGCACCTGTTCCTCGGCATAATAACCATGATAGGCATAAAAACGTGCATCGGTGAGCGCTACCTCTTGGCGGATATATCCCATAGTACAGCAAAGATACGACATTAATTAGGCCCATTCCTAAAAAAGCAAACGCATACTCACAAATGAATCGGGGGGCGAGATCCGATTCTCTGTAACGTATTTCTCGTCCTTTATTCGTGCAATACGTAAGGCATACGTAACCAATATGTACCTGTAGTATACCTTTATGGACGTACGGATCCAACGCCTGAGGTGTGGATATGCCTCCGACTTCGCTCTGCATCAACGGATGTAATAGGCTATATCGTACTTCATAAAGCCAACTTTTATCGCTATACTTGTGCATCAAATAGACGATAGATGGGCCAATATACCGCACCGGATTATTACCTGTTAGACGAACTCATCAGCGAAGAACACCTGCTCATCCGCAATAGTGTGAGGCAGTGGGTTAACAATGAAATCATGCCCGTGATTGAAGATTACGCTCAGCGGGCGGAATTCCCTAAACAGCTATTTCCGGGCATGGCGCAGTTGGGCTTGTTTGGCCCGACCATCCCGGAAGCATACGGAGGCGCCGGACTGGATTACCTCGCTTATGGCATCATGATGCAGGAACTGGAGCGCGGCGACTCGGGTATCCGCTCCACGGCTTCCGTGCAGGGGTCGCTTGTGATGTATCCCATCCATGCATATGGCAGTGAAGATCAAAAGCAGCGTTATTTGCCCAAGCTCGCCAACGGTGAATTGATGGGCTGCTTCGGCCTCACCGAGCCGAACCATGGATCGGACCCCGGTAGCATGCTCACCCGTTTCGAAGATGATGGTGATCATGTGCTATTGAATGGGTCGAAGATGTGGATAACCAACTCGCCGTTTGCGGACATCGCCGTGGTATGGGCCAAGAATCCGGAAGGTAACGTTCAGGGGCTTATCGTCGAAAGGGGCATGGAAGGTTTCGGCACGCCCGAAACGCATAATAAATGGAGCTTGCGGGCCTCTGCCACAGGCGAGCTCGTTTTCGATCACGTACGCGTACCCAAATCCAACATACTACCGGGCGTCTCCGGTATGCGGGGACCGCTCAGTTGCCTCAACCAGGCGCGGTACGGCATCGCCTGGGGCGCACTGGGTGTCGCCATGGATTGCTACGATACGGCTTTGCGTTACGCCAAAGAACGCGAGCAATTCGGAAAGCCAATTGCCGGCTTCCAATTGCAGCAGAAGAAACTGGCCGAGATGCTCACCGAAATCACAAAAGGGCAACTGCTCGTGTGGCGGCTCGCGCAACTTAAAAACGAAAATCGCGCTACGCCGGCACAGATATCGATGGCGAAACGCAATAACGTCGCTACCGCTTTACATATTGCCCGGGAGGCGCGACAAGTGCTTGGCGCCATGGGCATTACCGGCGAATACCCCATTATGCGGCACATGATGAATCTGGAATCGGTCATCACGTATGAAGGCACGCACGATGTGCACCTACTGATCACAGGGATGGATATCACCGGAATAAATGCATTCGGTTGATATTGGAGTTATTTTAGTCGTAGGTCGTAAGTTAGTTGTTTAACCATTATCTTTAATTACAAATAGAATATGAATTCCAAATCAATGATCATCGCCAGCGCGACTGTGCTGCTCACGCTACCGGTCTTGGCGCAGAAAACAAACATGAAACCAGAAGAAACTGAAGTATGGGAGCCTGAACCACGGGTGGTCACTACCGCTCCCGATAAGGCCCCGTCAGATGCCATCGTGTTGTTTGACGGCTCGTCACTCAATGAATGGGTGAGTCAAAACGACGGGTCTTCCCCCGCGGCATGGGAAGTAGCTGATGGAGCTTTCACGGTGGTGCGCGGCACGGGTGGCATCCAAACGAAGCAGCAATTCACCGACTACCAACTCCATGTGGAATGGCGTTCACCCACAGAAATCGTTGGCGAGGGACAAGGACGTGGCAATAGTGGTATTTTTATGCAGGGGTTGTACGAAGTACAGGTACTGGACAGCTACAACAACCGAACGTATTCCAATGGGCAGGCGGCAAGTCTTTATAAACAGCGGATCCCACTTGTGAATGCTACCAAAGCGCCCGGCGAATGGCAAACGTATGACATCATCTGGACAGCGCCGCGATTCAATGCCGACGGCATCCTGGTGAGCAAAGCGCGGGTTACCGTGTTGCACAATGGCGTACTGGTGCAGAACAACGTGGAGCTGGATGGCCCGACCGAATACATCGGCCTTCCGAAATACAAGGCACACGGAGCAGGTCCTATTGCATTGCAGGACCACGGCAACCCCGTGAGCTTCCGCAACATCTGGATCAGGCCGTTATAGTGATTATGTTGTGAAGCTGTGAGCTTCGCAAGGGTGCTTTCACAAGCTGGCACAAAGAAAAAAGGCCGGGTATCAAAATTGATACTCGGCCTTTTTCATTGACGAGCTCACTATTCTCACAAACTTACCGGAGCTGCCACTTTACTTTTATCGTAACTTTCATTATGTACGCTAGCCACCGCACGCCCCGACGGATCGTTCAGGTTCTGGAAAG
>CAZTJY010000077.1:0-6225 GCA_964613725.1 uncultured Parapedobacter sp.
AGGTTTTTGAGCGAATAGGAATACCCAGCCGCAAAATGTTAACGCAATGCCTGATATAGCGGTTAATAACCTGGGTTAATCCTATATTAGCAACACAGAAACAAGAAGCCATGGATAATCATTTTGACGAATACGTAGACCGAAAAGGAACCGATAGCATCAAGTGGGATGCGGCGGCACCCGACGTCTTGCCCATGTGGATCGCCGACATGGACTTCAAAACCGCCCCGGCTATCCAAATGGCCTTGCAAAAGCGGGTAGCCCATGGTGTATTCGGCTACACGCTTACCCCCGATCGTTTTTTTGATGCCATTATCGATTGGTGGAAAAAACGGCACGACTATACGTTGCAGAAAGACTGGGTCCGGCCCGTGACGGGTGTCATACCGGCCTTATCGGCGATCATCAGGGCGCTGACAGCGGTGGGTGATAAAGTGTTGGTGCAGCCGCCGGTTTACAACCATTTCTATGTCGCGGTTGCCCACACCGACCGACAGGTGGTTGAAAATGAGCTGGTTTTTGCAGGCGGGCGGTTCCATATCGATTTTGGAGATTTGGAGGTAAAAGCCGCAGACCCCGCCGTAAGGCTGATGTTGCTATGCAACCCTCACAACCCGGCCGGCCGGGTGTGGACCGCCGAAGAGCTTCTCCGGATCGGTGATATATGTGCCCGGCATGGGGTGGTGGTCCTGTCGGATGAAATACATTCCGATTTGGTTTATCCCGGGCGCAAGCATATTCCATTCACCTCACTGAACGGCATAGATGGACTGCAATCGGTAACGGTCAGCTCGCCGAGCAAAACGTTCAACCTCGCCGGATTGCAGGTTGGGTATTTATTTACCGAACATGCCGATCTCATGACGCCGATTAAAGAGGTACTAACGGTTCAGGAAATGGAGCTATTAAGCCCTTTTGCCATCGAAGCACTCATTGCCGCCTATCAGGAGGGCGAGGAATGGCTTGAAGCGCTTCTCGTTTACCTAAACAACAATTTTACCTATTTAACGGATTTCTGCTCGAAGCACTTGCCCCAAGTCAGTGTCGTGCCACTGGAGGCGACCTATTTGGCCTGGTTGGATTGTCGGGCCATCGTTAAGTCGTCTGCTGACTTTTCCAAGCATCTGGTAGACCAAGAAAAGGTGTGGCTGAACCACGGCACACTTTATGGCGATGCGGGAGAAGGCTTTCTCCGCATCAACATTGCTTGTCCGCGCTCGTTGCTGCAAGAAGGGCTGGCACGCCTTGCCAAGGGGATTGCAGGGGTCTAGCAGCAGCCGGTTACAGCAGGTCAAAGCCAATATCCCGGCGGAAATTCTTTCCTTCGAAGTAGATACGCCCCGCATCGGCAGTTGCCTGCTGCAAGGCGTCGAACAACGTATCCTCCAATGCGGTAACTGCGATTACACGGCCACCGGCCGTTTTAACCACGTCGTTTTCGGTGGCGGTTCCCGCATGGAAAACAATAGATTCCTTTACGCTTTCGATGTTGCTGATGGCTTTTCCCGATTCATAGGGGCCGGGATAACCACCCGACACCAATACCACGGTAGCGGCGGTTTTTGGCGAAAGGGTGAATGAACGGTCCGCCAGATTCCCTTGGGCCACGCCCTGTAGAAGGTCCACCAAGTCACTTTCCAAGCGCGGTAATACGCTCTCCGTCTCGGGGTCGCCCATGCGCACGTTATATTCGATCACATAAGGATTGCCATCCATATTCATCAAGCCGATGAAAATGAACCCTTTATAGGGGATGCCGTCTTTCTTCAGCCCTTCGATGGTCGGGATGATGACGCGCTCCTCCACCTTGTCGAGGAATTCGTTGTCGGCAAAAGGCACGGGCGATACGGAGCCCATCCCCCCAGTATTGAGTCCGGTATCGCCTTCGCCGATCCGCTTATAATCTTTAGCAGGGGGCAACACCTTATATGTGTCGCCATCGGTGAGTACGAATACAGAAAGCTCGATGCCCGAAAGGTATTCTTCAATGACTACCGTACTGCTTGCTGCGCCGAATTTAGCATCCGCCAGCATCGCCGTCAGCTCCGTTTGTGCTTCTTCCTGGGTCGCACAGATAAGTACACCCTTTCCTGCAGCAAGCCCATCGGCCTTCAACACAATCGGTAGCCGCTGCGTCTCAAGGTAGGCTAGGCCTTCCGCCAACGTGTCGCGGGTGAACGAGCGCGACACTGCCGTGGGGATGCCGTGCCTTGCCATGAAACGCTTGGAAAAATCCTTGCTTCCCTCCAATTGGGCACCTTGTTGTTGCGGCCCGATAACCGGAACATGCCGGAGGTCAGCCCGATTGAGGAAATAATCATGGATACCTTTTACCAAGGGCTCTTCCGGGCCTACAACCACCATGTCAACCGCATGTTCGAGCACAAAGGCCGCAATGCCGTCGAAATCGGTCACCTTGAGCGGGATGTTTTGGCCGTAAGTGCTCGTGCCAGCATTGCCCGGCGCGATGTACAATTGGGTGATTTGGGGGCTTTGGGCGAGTTTCCAAGCGAACGCACTTTCCCGGCCGCCCGAGCCAACGATGAGGATATTCATCTTGCAAAGATATTTTTTTTACCTATATTTACCATATCGTGATCTTACCAAAATGAGCTATTAGCATATATTAGGAATAATGAGCTTACGTCGTTTTCTTCTCGTCTTGATGGTATGCTCAGTTGCTGCGCCGATAGCCAGTGCACAGGATGCACCCATGCTGCAAAAGGTCCTGGGCAAGCTGGCGCATTATAGTGCCGAATACCCCCAAGAGAAAGTGTACCTGCATTTAGACAAGCCCTATTATGGCGTGGGCGATGATATTTGGTTCAAAGGCTATGTCACCATCGGAGCCTATAACCAGCTCTCCGGTCTCAGCAAGATCCTATATGTCGATCTGGTTGGCCCCGGAGACCACGTTGTCCAATCGATCCGTCTGCCGCTTATCGCCGGGGTGACCATGGGCGACTTCCGACTAACAGATTCCCTTGATGAAGGGAACTACCGGATACGTGCCTACACCAATTGGATGCGCAATTTTGAGTCTGACGCCTTCTTCGATCGCACGCTAACCGTCGGCAATGCCCGTACCGATAACATCGTTACAAACAGTACCTTTTCTTTCGAAAACTCCCCCGTACACCGTGTCCACGCCGAAATCGCATTTACCGACCTGGATGGAGGGCCATTTGCAGACATGGATGCCAACTACCAAGTGGTCATGGAGGGGCGGAATATCGCGCGCGGCCGGGAAACCACTGACGCACAAGGACGCATCGCCTTCGACTTTGCCAATAGGCAACCGTTTAACCTCCAATCGGGCGAAGTGCTGCTTACGCTATTTGCTCCCGACAATCGTCCCATCGATAAGCGGATACCATTAAAGACCACGTCGAATGCTAATCGCATCCAGTTTTTCCCCGAAGGCGGCCAGCTGGTAGCAGGCAACCTTACCAAAGTCGCGTTCAAGGCAATGGCACCCGAAGGGGTGGGAATTGCCGTGTCGGGCTACCTTCAAAATGGCGCAGGTGACCGTGTAGCCGAGTTTGCGTCAGCACACGCCGGGATGGGCAACTTCAGCTTCATACCCCAAGCGGATAGCGGCTATACGGCGATAGTTGCCTATGCCGATGGTAGCGAAGCTAAGGTGGATTTTCCAGCAGTGAGCGCTTCGGGTTATGCATTGGCCGTGAACAATCAGCACGATAAGCAGTTATTTGTACAGTCGTTTGCCTCGGACGATCTGGCAAATGGGCAGGAGGTTTCCCTGGTGGTTCAGCGGAATGGGACTGTTTTTTATGCATCAAAGGGCAAGCAGACTAAAAATGAATTGGTTTTTTCCATTCCACGTGAAAATGTACCCGAGGGGGTCGTGCAGGTGACGTTGTTTGTCGCTGATGGCTTACCTGTGGCCGAACGGGCGCTCTTTAATTTCAACGGTGCTTCGTTGTTGCCGTTGGAGGTAGAGACAGAAAGGGAAACGTATGGGAAACGGGAGAAAGTAACCGTGCGGCTTACCGCTGGACGGCCGGCGGATACCAGCCGCGTGGCCACACTGTCTGCAGCGGTGGTGGATATGGCGCGTGTACCTATTGACACCACGATTCGGGAAGGAAGTATCCATGCGAGCCTACTGCTCAATTCGGATATCAAAGGGTATATCGAAACACCGGCCTATTATTTCGAAGGGCCTGATTTCGCCCGTCGGCAACAGTTGGACGACCTGATGCTTACCCAAGGCTGGAGCCGTATCAATTGGCAAGATCTAATGGCCGACAGAAGTCCCATCATAACCCACGCACCGGAGCAGGACCTTCGCATCAGTGGGGTGGTGACCAAGCGGAACGGGAAAACGCCCGTGCCGAATGCGACCGTGACGCTGCTGTCTACCAGCAACATGTTGGCTGTGATCGATACCGTCACCGACGCCAATGGCCGTTTTAACTTTGATCGGCTTTTATTTTACGACGACACCAAATTCGTGGTACAGGCACGGGACGAGCGTGGCCGGAAGCATGTAGATATCACGTTGGATGAAGTGCCCCGGCAACAGGTAACACGCAACAGGAACGCACCAGACGCCACAGTCGACGTAAATCAATCCATCCAAACCTACCTTAAAAATACACAAACGCAGTTTGAGGAGCTGGAGAAGTATGGGCTCAAGCAAAAAACCATCCTGCTGGAAGAAGTGAAGGTTACCAAGCAAGCTGAAAAGAAGAAGGTCAGACACTCGAGCAACCTGAACGGAGCGGGCAATGCCGACCAAGTTATCACGGCCGAAGAGTTATCCATGGGCTGTTCTACATTGGAAATGTGTTTACAGGGACGGCTCCACGGCGTGATTTTCAGGAATGGCATCCCTTATTCGACACGTTCACCGCAACAACAGATGCAGATCGTGTTGGATGGTATGTATTTGGAAGCGGAAGCGCTTTCTATGATCAGCCCATTTGATGTGGAAACCATTGAAGTGCTTCGTGGCATCGGCAATACGGCAATTTACGGAAGTATGGGTAGTGGTGGGGTCATCATCATTACGACCAAACGTGGCGACGGTGGCAGTTTTAACCGAGACAGCTATACGCCCGGTATCGTTACCCATAGCCCTCAGGGATATTATGAAGTACGTGAGTTTTATGCGCCCGACTACAGCGCTCCGGTAGATTCGCTGGCGGGCATGAGAGATTTTCGGACCACCATCCATTGGGCTCCTAATATCGTTACGGATGAAAGTGGGGCAGCATCGTTCGAGTTTTATACCGCAGATGCACCGGGCACCTATCGGATCCTCGTGGAAGGGCTGGATGTTTACGGCCGGCTGGGACGTGTCGTGCATTACATAACCGTTGAATAGGAAAATGGATTTTATTAAAATAACAATTGAGGACCGCGTATCCCATATCTATCTCGATCGAGACCGGTCGAACGCGTTCCACCAGCAGATGCTAGAAGAACTCGGGAAGGCAGTGGCGGAAGCCCAAAACAATCCCGCTGTGGAAGGCTTGATATTGCATGGCAAAGAAGGGTTTTTCAGTGCTGGGCTGGACCTCATCACCTTATATGACTACGACGAGGAAGAAGTGTATCGATTTTGGCACACGTTCATGGATGTGGTCCGTGCACTTGTGGCATTTGATAAGCCTGCGGTAGCAGCCATCAGCGGTCACAGTCCGGCGGCGGGATGTGTGTTGGCCTGCTGCTGCGATGCCCGCGTGATGGTTGATGGCGATTTCATTATCGGCCTCAACGAAGTGCCTGTTGGGCTCATAGTCCCCGAAAGCATCTTCCAGCTTTATAGCTTCTGGCTGGGCCCGGCCCGGGGGTACCGTTATTTGCTGGAAGGGAAGTTACTCAAACCACAGGAAGCGCTCGAAGCCGGGTTGGTGGATGAAGTGGTCGACGCAAGGCGTATCCGTTCAGCAGCTGAGCGTCAGCTCCGCAAATACACGCAATATGAGCGTAACACTTGGCGACAGAGTAAACGCAACATGCGCGGGGCACTGATCGCGGCGTTCGATGCCAATCAAGAAGGAACCCTCGAAGCGATATTGAAGCAATGGTGGTCCCCCGCAACGCGCTCCATAGTCAAGACCATTATTGATAACTTAGCGAAGCGATCTAATTGATACCTATGAAACAAACACACATCAATAACTTAGCGAAGCGATCTCATTGATACCTATGAAACAAACACACATCAATAACTTAGCGAAGCGATCTCATTGA
>CAZTJY010000077.1:6325-19374 GCA_964613725.1 uncultured Parapedobacter sp.
TACCTATGAAACAAACACACATCAATAACTTAAAAGGAGGGATATAATGGCAGTAGCAGGCGCATTGCGCGACGGTGCACTTCGTGGTAAAACCATGGTGATAACCGGGGGCGGTACCGGTCTGGGCCGGGCCATGGCTACTTATTTTTTGCAGCTGGGCGCCCAAGTGGTCATCGCCAGCCGCAAGCTTGATGTGCTGGAAGCGGCTGCCGGGGAATTGGCGGCCACAACCGGGGGCGATGTGCTACCAGTGGCTTGTGATGTCAGGGATGGCAGTCAGGTAGACCGACTCCTAACCAGCTCAGTGGAACGGTTCGGCCAGGTGGATGCCCTGCTTAACAACGCAGCGGGCAACTTCATCTCGCCGACCGAGCGCCTTTCCGCCAACGCGTTCGCTACGATCATCGACATTGTGCTCAAGGGAACAGCCAACTGTACACTGGCATTCGGCAAACACTGGATTGCAAACAAGCAACAGGCCAGCATCCTGAACATCGTTACGACCTACGCCTTCACGGGCTCCGCCTACGTAGTGCCCTCGGCGGCTGCCAAGGGGGGCGTATTGGCACTTACGCGCTCCCTGGCGGTAGAGTGGGGTAAGTATGGTATCCGCACCAACGCCATTGCGCCGGGACCATTTCCCACCAAGGGAGCATGGGAGCGATTGTTGCCGGGCAACCTCGCCGACCAGTTCGATTTCAGAAAGCGTGTACCACTTAAGCGTGTGGGCGATCACCAGGAATTGGCCAACCTGGCGGCCTTCTTACTTTCCGATTTTGCCGGATACATCAATGGGGAGGTCGTAACCATCGACGGAGGTGAATGGCTGCAGGGGGCAGGCCAACTCAGTGGACTCGAAGCGGTGCCCAGCGAACTGTGGGACGAGTTGGAAAAAAAGGCCCGCCAGGCAAAAAGCTAAACCCATTCTAAATAACGTTTTCTTTCGGGTGGTGAACCAGGCGGTTGCTATATTTACCATACGTATAAACTGAAAAATATGACTTATCGAATGATCACGGCCCTGGTTGCCGTGTTTGCTGGTGTTTGCGCATTGAGTTCTTTTGCCCCTGAAACCACCCCGCAACCCCAAGAATGGAAAGCAACCAATTTAAAAGTACTCCCTAAGGATATCACCCAAGAAGAAATCAAGCAGGTGATGGATGATTTCAAGGTGGCGCTGGGTGTGAAGTGCGGCTTCTGCCATGCCCAAAGTGAAGCCGATCCGAAGAAATTGGATTTCGCGAGCGATGCCAATCACCATAAAGAAACTGCTCGTTGGATGATGAAGATGACCCAGCGGATAAACAAGAAGCATTTCAAGCACCGCGATGAGAAAACAGGTGAACTCGCGCAGATCACATGCATAACATGCCATAACGGCAAAGAACACCCCGCCACGGTAACGCGATAATTATTCCTTGTATGTAAATGGGTTTTTGCATAAGTTTGGCGCAGCAGAGTAAAATTCTCACCCGCATGACAACACCGCAATTGGACCCAGCGATAAGAACGAACGCAGAGGCTTGGTTAAAAGCCCCGTACGACGAGGAGACTATCCGATCCGTCAAACATCTCTTTGACACCGAGCAGTATACCGAACTGACCGACAGTTTTTATAAAGACCTGGAATTTGGTACCGGTGGACTGCGGGGCATTATGGGCGTAGGCACTAACCGAATGAACAAATACACCATCGGTAGGGCCACACAGGGATTGAGCAACTACCTTCGCAAAACCTATCCGGAGAAACAGGTCAAGGTAACCATTTCGTACGATAGCCGCAACAATTCGCAGGCGTTTGCAAGGTTGGTAGCCGATGTGTTTTCCGCCAACGGGATCAAAGTTTACCTGTTCGCCGAGTTGCGCCCCACGCCGCACCTTTCATTCGCCGTGCGCCACCTCGGATGCCAAGCCGGTGTAATGCTTACCGCATCGCATAACCCTAAGGAGTACAACGGCTACAAAGCCTATTGGAATGACGGTGGTCAATTGGTACCGCCGCACGATAAGAACGTCATCAAAGAAGTATATGCCATCCAGGATCCGGGCGAAATCCATTTCGGGCCGGTAGACGAGAATATCACGCTATTGGGTAAAGAACTCGACGATGCTTACCTGGATGCGATTTCGAAGCTCGCCATCCGGCCGGATGCTGTGGCACGGCAACGCAACTTGAAAGTCGTTTTCTCACCTATCCACGGTACGGGTATTACGCTTGTGCCGCCCGCCTTGGATCGGTGGGGCTTCACGAATGTACACGTCGTGAAAGAACAAGCTACGCCCAACGGCGACTTCCCTACGGTCGTGTATCCGAACCCCGAGGAAGAAGACGCCATGGCGCTGGCGGTGAAAACCGGTCAAGACATCGGTGCGGACGTTATCTTCGCCACCGACCCGGACGCGGATCGGGTGGGAGCGGCGACAAAGAACAGCCACGGCGATTACCAACTGCTCAACGGTAACCAGATTGGCAGCTTGCTGGTCGATTATGTACTTTCCTCGAAAAAGGAGCAGGGCGACCTTCAGCCAGACGACTACGTGGTGAAGACCATTGTCACGACCAGCCTCATTGCAGACATCGCCAACCATTACGGCGTCACCTATTACGATACGTTGACCGGCTTTAAATACATCGGCGAACTCATCACTGGCAAAGATGGGAAGGGCCGGTTCTTGGTGGGAGGCGAAGAAAGCTATGGCTACCTGGTCGGGGAGCTGGTGCGCGACAAGGACGCCGTGGTCTCGGCTGTATTCATCGCCGAGATGACCGCTTACTATAAAGACCAAGGCAAAACTCTTTTCGATGCACTGATCGACCTGTATGTGCAGCATGGCTATTATAAAGAGAAATTGATATCGTTGACCAAAAAAGGCAAAGCCGGAGCCGAGGAAATTAACGCCATGATGGAGCGCTTACGGAACAATCCACCGCAAACACTCGGCGGCATCGACGTGGCTGAAATAAAGGACTACGCTGCCAGCGAATCGTACAATCTCAAAACCGGAAAGCGGTCGGTCATTAACCTGCCCAAGTCAGACGTGTTACAGTTCACCACAGTAGACGGGGACGTGATTTCGGCAAGGCCTTCGGGCACAGAGCCTAAAATAAAATTCTATTGCAGCGTGAAGCAGCCCCTGGCCAATCGCGCAGATTTCGAACGTGTGGGCCACGAGCTGGAAGACCGCGTAGACCGGATTATGAAAGATATCGCCTGATATGCAGTGGGAGACCCTGTCGTCCGAATACCTTGTGCGGGCACCCTGGGCGGTGCTTCGGAAAGATGTGTGCCGCATGCCCAATGGCCATATCGTACCCGAATATTATGTATTGGAATACCCCGATTGGGTAAACATGGTGGCGCTTACAGCGGATAACCAGTTTATCCTGGTGCGGCAGTACCGGCATGGCGTAAAGCAAAACGTGCTTGAAATTCCCGGTGGTGTGATCGATCCCGGCGAGGACGCACCTACCGCTGCCCGGCGTGAATTGCTGGAAGAAACAGGCTACCGATTCGATGCCATCGAGGAGCTATCCACGCTTTTCCCCAACCCGGCCACCAGCACAAATACAACAACGACCTACCTGCTCACTGGCGGCGTAAAAGTGCAGGAACAGGATCTCGACGACCAAGAACAGATTGAGGTCGTGCTGGCATCGCCCGCCGAAGTGAGGCAGTTGCTCCTCGATAACCAATTCGGCCAGGCATTGCACACTGCCGCGCTTTTTTATGCGTTGGTGAGGTTAGGCTTAATCAATTTCGTAACGCCGCGCGTCGACTCCAGCGATTCTGGACGGGACGAATAGCGGCGCGCCTTCAACACACCGGCTCAGGCTCATCGACGGAAAGCATATCTGTTTCAAGCTGATGTCGTGCAGTAGGGGTAGTTCCGGGAGCCATTACTAAGCGGGCGTTCCGCTTTTGATGCACAATAAATGCGAGCGCGAATATAGCCCCGCCCGCTGCCATGGCCGCACCAACCCACTCGGGTGAGGCATACCCATAGCCCATAGCGATGGGTAATCCTCCTAAGAACGCGCCTAAAGCATTCCCAATGTTGAAGCTCGCTTGGCTCACCGAGGCGGCCAGCATTTCAGACCCTTTGGCGGTATTGATCATCAGCATCTGGATGGGGGCGCCCAGCGCGAAAGCGATGCCACCCAGAATGAATGTCATTACCAGTGTAGGAACCGGGTAGATGGCTACGTAATGCTGGATAACCAGTGCGACCACCATCGCAGTAAGTAGTATAATGGATGCCTTAGCTGGCGAAACAAGATCGGCTAACCGGCCACCCAAAAGATTGCCGAAAAACATGCCGAGGCCGGCCAGCATCAGGATGTAGGTCATGGAAGACTCGGAGAAGCCTGTTACCTTGGTCATCAGCGGCGAAATGTAGCTGTACCAAGAAAACAGACCACCGGTACCGATTGCAATCATGCCTACAATCAGCCAAGCCTCACGCCGCTTGAAGAAACGAAGTTGGGTTTTCACGGTGGCAGCTTGCTTCGCTGGCATATCCGGCATCCAGAGCTTCAACGCCAGTAACGTGACGAGGCCCACCAACACCACGATAGCAAACGAATAGCGCCACATGAAGTGGTGGCCGATATAAGTGCCCAACGGTACGCCGATGAGGTTGGCAATGGTGAGGCCGGCAAACATGATGGAAATGGCCTGTGCCTCCTTGCCTGGCTGAGCAAGACGGCTGGCCACCACAGAACCCACACCGAAAAAGGCACCGTGGGGTAAACCCGCAAGTACCCGCGAAATCAAAAGCATCGCGTAGCTCGGCGCAAAAGCCGTAAATGCGTTAAAGAGGGTGAATAGCAGCATTAGTCCGATTAGGATACGTTTGGGAGGATATTTGCCGGCAATTACCACCAACAGTGGCGCGCCGATGACCACACCGACGGCATACGCGGCAATCAAATGACCGGCGGTAGGGATATCGATGGTGAGGTCGTGGGCAATCTCTTCCAGCAAACCCATCATCACGAACTCCGTGATGCCGATGCCTAAACCACCAAATAAAAGCGCAAGTAAACTTTTCTTCAACTGCATATTTTTTTGTTTACACCCTTAGTGTAAATTGGACACAAAGGTACATCATTTTCTGGTGTATTTTATGGAGGGGCATCAATAACAACAAAAAAATGATATAAAGTTGATATAGATGTTCCGATCCGCGGTGAAGCGGTGAACATTGAAACCCCGCTTATCTACAAAAACCTAAAGAGTAGCGAACACTGGCCACCACACCCAAGCTATTGTTGGCGGACGAGCCAACGGGGAACCTCAATTCCAAGCAAGGGGAAGAAATGATGAAGCTGTTTAGACAATTCAACGAAGAAGACGGCGTTACCATTGTGCAGGTAACCCACTCGGAGAAGAACGCGGAATACGGAAATCGGATTGTTGAGTTGCTCGATGGGCAGATTGTCAAGTAATCGTCGGAAAGGACTATTCGCCGTGCAGGGCAAGTAACGCTTGAGCGATTACTTCATCGGAGCGGTTCTTCACTTTGAAGAATGCTTCGCTACCAAAATAATACCGACCTAAAAGGGCTTCGATATCTGAACGTACCATCGATTTCGCGGCATTAGCCTCCTGCGCGGTATACGCCATGTCGTGGTCTCGGATGTATTGCAGAAAACTTTCGTATTCCTTATCGGGCAAGAAATATCCCTTGAGATAATTCTCAACAGAATAGGTGGGCACTAATTTGGTAAGCCTTCCATATACATACGTTTCGATAAGGTTAGCTTTTCGTATCTTACGATACAACGTGCTGGTTCGATTGCTGTCGGCCGGCACAAATACGTCGGGTGTTATTCCGCCACCGCCGTATACGAGCTTACCCGAGGTTGTGGTATAGCCCGTGGTATCGACGTTGCCTAATACTGGGAGTTCGGCCGTAAGCAGGAGGCTGTCTGAGTGGACGGCGTACGATTTCTGGATGCATCGCCCCAAAGGCGTATAATACCTTGCTACGGTCAGGTTTAGCGCCGAGCCATCGCCAAACCCGAACTGCTCCTGCACCAAGGCCTTGCCATATGATCGGCGGCCCACAATAACGCCACGGTCGAGGTCCTGGATGGCACCCGCAACGATTTCACTGGCAGAAGCCGAATTTTCATCGATCAATACCGCCAGTTCGCCCTTTCCGAATAGACCATCCGCACTCGAATAGTAATCAACCCGGGGCTCGTGGGCCCCTTCGGTGTAAACAATCAGCTGTTTGTCGTCAAAAAAATAGCTGGCCAGGGCTGTCGCCGCGTTGAAATAGCCACCGCCATTTTCACGCAGATCCAAGATGAGCTGCTGGGCGCCCTGTTTTTTGAGGTTTCGTAGCGACCGTTCGAAATCTTCGGCCGTCCGTGCGCCGAACCGACTAATTTTGATGTATGCCGTAACACTATCCACGAGGTATGCCACGTCGATACTACTCACCTCCACCCGGTCGCGCATCACCTTGAGGGGTAATGGGAGGTCCACACCGTTTCGGTGTATGGCGATTTGAATGGCGGTACCGCGCCGGCCACGTATTTTCTTCTCGAGCATTTTTTCGGAGATGGGCCTCCCGGCTATGGTATCGCCGTTGATGGCCAATAGCTTATCGCCCACGCGCATACCTGCCCGCTGGGCTGGGCCGTCGGGAATGAGCCCTACAGTCATCAGCGTGTCGTTTAAGATGTAGTATTCGATGCCTATCCCCTCAAAACTGCCTTCAAGCGTTTCATGCTGTTGGCGCGCTTGGTTGGGGCGGAGGTATTCGGAATGCGGGTCCAGCTGTGCCACGATCTCGTCGATGGCCAAGTCTTGTAGTTCGTCGGTTCTGATGCTATCCACATAGTTATCGGCAATAAGATCAATTAGCCGCTGCACCTTGCCCGAGTTGTCGATAATGCTTAGCGGCAGTAACGTATTCCGCCCCGTCCGGGAGTTTTCGTCGGTAAAATTCTGCCCGAGCAACAATCCCAAAAACAGGACGGCTCCATACGTGGCGGCTACCAACAAATTCCTTTTTGTCTCCTTGCGCATATCCTAGTGATAACAGATGCGAAATTAAACAGTTTTTACAATATTCCCACACGGCTTTAAGTTGTCATGTAATATTCCGATTTTTGTAAAAATTAGCGAGAGCGATGCACGAGATAGAGCCATATTACCGCTGGAGGGACGATTACATCGCTGCCGAAGATGAGCATTCGCCGTTTTATGGCATGGAGTACAGTGAGTTTGAGTTTGATAAGCAGGTCTATAATTTCCTGTTGCACCCACAATGGGATAGCTTCGGATCCAGCACACTGTATTTAAAGGTTTTATTTGCTGACTATACACGCAATTACGCCATCATTGAGCTCATCGGTGAGTGGAACGATGCCATTTATAACGACATCATGTTGCTCAAGCGCGAAGTGATTGACATCATGGTACGTGCGGGCATCCATAAATTTATCGTCATTGGTGAGAATGTGTTGAATTTCCATGCATCAGACGATTGCTATTATGAGGAATGGTTTCAGGATATCGAAGACGGGTGGATTGCAGGTGTCAATTTCCGCGACCACGTAATCGATGAGTTTAAGTCGAGCAATATCGACTATTTCATCAACTTCGGCGGCCTGCTTGACAATCTGAACTGGCGGGCCCAAAAGCCGCTTCAGGTGTACAAGACTGTAGAAGAGCAGCTGGTAAAACGGTTGAATTGATTACAACGCCAGCCAGTCAAATGCCCGACTGTAAACCAGCTTAAACCATTCGGTATACGAATCGGCGTGTGCGGCGATGTCGTGTTCGATGTCCGATCGGCTGTACCACCGGTAGCTGGCGACTTCCGCGGGGTTGGGTGAAGGCAGGCCACTGCTGCGCCCTATAAATACATGGTCGAACTCATGTTCTGTTAAGCCATTGTCAAACACCGCCCGATAGCGAAACGAAAAAGCGAAAGAAAGGTCCGCTTCCATACCCATTTCCTCACGCAGCCGACGGTGCGCTGCGTCTTTTGCACTTTCGCCCGGCCGGGGATGGCTGCAACACGTATTGGTCCATAAGTTGGCACTGTGGTATTTATGCGCGGCGCGCTGGTGAAGCAGTAGCCGTCCTTGGTCATCGAAAATGAATACGCTGATGGCCCGATGCAATAATCCTTCGCGGTGGGCTTCCAGCTTTTCCAGGGTGCCCATGGCGCGGTCCTGTTCATCAACCAATATAACCTGTTCTTCCATATCAATCTATACTTCCGAGAGCTTGTGAACATCACGCACTCGCTCACCGGATCACATGTTCACTTACTCACACGGTTTTCACGTGCCGTTCGTCGTAGTTTTCGATATCGATAATATACTTGTTCTTAACCAGAAAATCAAACAACGGGCGTGCTTCGGGCGATACCGGCATATTCGCCGTGGTGATGATTTGGTTCTTTGTTTTTTGAAGGTAAGGATACGCGTACAGTTTGACATTTTTGCTGAATAGCCCGCTCACGTACGAAAGCAATTCATCCGTATAGTTACCCTTTGTATATTGCTTTGAATTAAAAATATTACGCAGGTTTGATATGTTCGTCGAGATACCGACATTGCGCGGTTTGAACTGGGCGAGGTATTCTGCTAAATAATGGTTACGTGTGAAGTTGGAGACTAAGATATGGTTACCCGTGCTGCATAGGTATTCTGCCCGTTCTGCAAAATAACACAAATCATCAGCGGTGAATTCCGGCGCACGGTCGAGTACGTTGCTCATCAGCACTTCAATCATCACTACGAGGTTGTCGTCCTTAATGCCCAGATTGCGCTTGAACTGGTCGACCGCCAAGTTGAACAAGTCGAAGTTGGGATTGGACCGCTGCCGGTATTTGGTCCGCAGGATCATGATATCTTTTTTATACAAGAAGTCCTTACTTTGGTATGCCGAACCTTCGGGATTGAATATAGCGGCTTTGGAGAAGCCTTTGGCAATGAGGTATAGGTTGATGAGCCGCTCGTTCACGCCCTCGAAAACCGGCCCGTCTACTTTCACCAAATCGATTTCCACTGATCCGGTCGACAGGTTGTCGGCTAGCGACTCGATCATTGTCTGTACGTCGCGGGTGTAATAATATGCAGCGAAAATGAGGTTGACACCCAAAATCCCCAGCACTTTCTGTTGCAAGAGGTTATCGCTGTCCAGCAATCGAACATGGAAAATGATTTCGTTCGGTGCTCCGCCCACTTCGTGCTGGAAACGTAGACCGACCCAGCCGTGCGGTTCGTTCGTTTTATTGAAATTGAGCGCCGATACCGTGTTGGCAAAAGCAAATAATCGTTTTTGCTGGTATTTCTCGCCCACCAGCCGTTCGGTAAGCAGTTCGTATTCGTGCTCAAGCATTTTCCTTAGGCGCGAGCGGCTTACATACCGGCCGGAGCCCTCGGCACCATAGATGGCATCGCTGAAAGCCATATCGTAGGCCGATATCGTTTTGGCAATGGTGCCCGATGCGGCGCCGGCATTGAAGAAATTCCGTGCCACCTCCTGACCGGCGCCGATTTCGGCAAATGTGCCGTATATCTTCTCGTTGAGATTGATTTTTAACGCTTTTCGCTTGGTTTCATAGATTTCACGTGCCATGCCGCAAAGATAGGCATTGCCAACGATTTTGAATTGGCGATTTAATTTTCGACTTTTGACGCAGCACACAAACGAATGTCCACATGATGTATAAAACCCTCCAACCTGCATTGCAGCAAGAACTACAAGCCATCAAAGATGCTGGCCTATACAAGGAAGAACGGGTGATTACAACACCTCAAGGCGCCGACATCCGCGTCGAAAGTGGCGACGAGGTGATCAACTTCTGCGCGAACAATTACTTAGGGCTTTCGTCCCACCCGAAGGTGATCGAAGCCGCGAAACGGACCATCGATAGCCATGGTTATGGGATGTCGTCAGTGCGCTTCATCTGTGGCACGCAGGACATCCACAAGGCGTTGGAAGCTAAGATCTCCGAATTTCTAGGTACAGAAGATACCATTCTCTACGCCGCGGCATTCGATGCCAACGGCGGGGTATTCGAGCCGTTGCTTGGTGCCGAAGATGCCATTATCTCAGATGAGCTCAACCACGCGTCAATCATCGATGGCGTACGGCTGTGTAAAGCCCAACGGTTCCGCTACAAAAACTGTGACATGGCCGATTTGGAAGAACAGCTTAAAGCGGCAAAAGATGCCCGCCACCGCATCATCGTGACCGATGGCGCATTCTCGATGGACGGCAGCTTGGCTCCGTTGGATAAGATTTGCGATTTGGCAGATCGGTACGAAGCGCTGGTGATGATCGATGAATCGCACTGTACCGGATTCATCGGCAAGACCGGCCGTGGCACGCATGAATTGCACGGTGTGATGGATCGCGTGGACATCATCACCGGTACACTCGGTAAGGCTCTCGGCGGCGCTTCCGGCGGCTTCACCTCCGGAAGAAAGGAAATCGTGGACATGCTGCGGCAGCGGTCCCGGCCATACCTGTTTTCGAACACCTTGGCACCGGCCATTGCGGGAGCATCCATCGCTGTACTCGACATGCTCAGCGAAACGACCGCCTTGCGCGACAAGCTGGAATACAACACGAAATATTTCCGCGAAAAGATGACCGAAGCCGGGTTCGACATCAAATCGGGTGTACATCCCATTGTGCCGGTGATGCTGTATGATGCGCCGCTGGCCCAGGAATTTGCTGCACGGATGCTGTCCGAAGGGATATATGTGATAGGCTTCTATTACCCGGTGGTACCGAAAGGGAAGGCACGGATCCGCGTACAACTATCGGCCGCGCATGAGCAACATCACTTGGATAGTGCCATCGCAGCCTTCACCAAAGTAGGGAAGGAATTGGGTGTCATCGACAAAAAATCATAAAACCAACAGATTTACATAGTTTTTCCATACCTTTGCACCCTCAATTTTAAAATACCCTTACGGGATGCAGAAAATCAGAAATATCGCCATTATCGCGCACGTCGACCATGGTAAAACAACGTTGGTTGATAAAATCCTTCACTTTACCAACCTTTTCCGGGAGAATGAACAAGCTGGAGAACTCATACTAGACAACAACGATCTTGAACGTGAACGCGGCATTACCATCGTTTCCAAAAACGTGGCCGTAAAATACCAGGATGTCAAGATAAATATCATCGATACGCCGGGCCACGCCGACTTCGGTGGCGAGGTGGAACGCGTGTTGAAAATGGCTGATGGCGTTATCCTGTTGGTCGACGCCTTTGAAGGCCCTATGCCACAAACGCGCTTCGTTACCCAGAAGGCACTTGCACTGGGCCTTAAGCCCATCGTCGTTGTTAATAAGGTCGACAAGGAAAACTGCCGTCCTGACGAGGTGTATGAAGCGGTATTCGAACTGTTTTTCAACTTGGATGCTACCGAAGAACAGCTCGATTTCCCGGTGCTCTACGGCTCCTCCAAACAAGGATGGATGGCGACCGACTGGAAGCAGCCCGCCGAAGATTTCACGCCGTTGCTGGAAGCGATATTGGAGCACATCCCTGCCGCCCCTTACCAGGAAGGTACGCTCCAGATGCAGGTGACATCATTGGATTATTCTTCTTTCGTGGGCCGGATTGCCATTGGCCGCGTGGCCCGCGGTACCATCCGCGAAAATCAACCGGTTTCCCTCGTGAAGCGCGATGGAAAAATCGTGAAATCACGTGTAAAAGAACTGCATACCTTCGAAGGCCTTGGCCGTGTGAAAGTGCAAGAAGTCAAAGCCGGTGATATCTGTGCCGTAGTCGGGATCGAAGGATTCGACATCGGCGATACCATAGCCGACTTCGAAAACCCTGAGCAGTTGGAGGTCATCCATATCGATGAGCCGACGATGAACATGCTGTTTACCATCAATAACTCGCCGTTCTTTGGCAAAGAGGGTAAATTCGTGACATCGCGCCACCTTCAAGAACGCTTGTATAAAGAAACAGAGAAAAACCTTGCCCTTAAGGTGGTCCAGACCAATTCGCCAGACTCCTATTTGGTGTATGGCAGGGGAATCCTTCACTTGTCCGTACTGATTGAAACCATGCGCCGCGAAGGGTATGAGCTCCAGGTAGGCCAGCCACAAGTCATCATTAAGGAGATCGATGGCGTGAAGTGCGAGCCGATCGAGTCGCTCGTGGTCGATGTACCTGCCGACGTGTCGGGTAAGGTGATCGAGCTTGTGACACAGCGGAAGGGCGAACTGCTGATCATGGAGACCAAAGGCGATATGCAGCACCTTGAGTTCGATATCCCGGCACGGGGCATTATCGGATTGCGGAATAACGTGCTTACCGCCACGGCGGGTGAGGCCGTAATGGCACACCGCTTCAAAGCCTACGAACCTTGGAAAGGCACCATTCCCGGACGATTGGCCGGTGTCTTGGTATCAATGGAAAAAGGGCAGACGACCGCCTATTCCATAGACAAGCTGCAAGACCGCGGCCGCTTCTTCGTCGATCCCGGCGTGGATGTCTACGAAGGGCAAATTGTAGGTGAGCACATCCGCGACAACGACTTGGTTGTCAACCTCGTGAAAGGTAAGCAGCTGACCAATATGCGGGCATCGGGCAGTGATGATAACGTACGCATTGCCCCGGCCATCAAGTTTTCGCTCGAAGAATCGATGGAGTATATCCAGGCGGATGAATACATCGAGGTGACTCCGAAGAGCATCCGTCTCCGCAAAATTTACCTGACCGAAAATGAGCGGAAAGTAAACGCAAAAAAATTCCAATAAGAAAAAAATTCAAACAATAGGCACCATACCCCGGCTAGTAACCGGGGTTTGGTGTTAATGCCGGGTTGGTCCTCAACTCGCTTGCCGGGATCGGCATGAGCAGGTAGTGGGTTTCAAAGGTGATTTGACCACCACCTTCCTCGGGCCTCGCCAGGAACGCACCCATAATTTCGGCCGCCTTTTCGGGGCCTTGGCGCACGATATCGAACCAACGCAGCGCCTCGCCAGCAAATTCCAGCCGCCTTTCCCGAAACACCGCCTCTCGGAAGGCTTCCTGATCAG
>CAZTJY010000078.1:0-6345 GCA_964613725.1 uncultured Parapedobacter sp.
GGTGCGAAATTGAAAAACTGATCTCCCCTGCCGCCGTTGGCATCCACAGGCCATATCCGCACAGGTTCGGGGAAATTGTAATTATCGGGGTGCGAGAGGAAAAGTACACCGCCTTTGCTGTCTCCCAATTGGCCGGACATGATGGTCCAACGTTCGAGCGACCCATCCGCATCCGCGCGGGTTTTACCAGTAGATGTGAGCACGCCGCTATTCTTGTTGGTCCATTCGGGCGTTGCCCGGAATCCCAGCCCTGCATAACGGTATTCTTTCAATACAACGTCCGCATCGGTTACGGGAGCGAGCGTAGACCGGATGTCAATAGCGTAGCTGTTCGCATCCAGCTGCGAAATGGCGATACGCCAATTTTCTCTCATGATAACAGTCTCATAGCCGTTATCGAAGATGACATGATCATGAATCGCGTCGAAACCAGCATACTCGTTATCCTGAAAAATCTCGGCAAACTCCACAAAACGTACCGTCCCTTTTTTGTCCCCTATATTCCAAAGGTCATACATTTTCCCTTTATATTCCACGTGTGTCCATGGATTCCACAAACCATAATGGTGATAGTGGTCAGCCGGTTGGATGTGGGTAAGCACCTTGCCCGAAATCGTTTGCAGCGGATGGATATATCCAGCGCGGCCGTAGGCCTTGTCTACACCAGGCGGCGGGGATTTCACGGTATACCTATAGGTAAGAAGGGGCTTCTCTTGGGGATTACTCAACACCAGTTCATCGCCGCCTTTCATCGCTGAATAAGGTTTATCTGCATCGGATCCCTGCCCAAAAGAACATACAACGCCTGCGCAAAAGCAAAATACGGTCGTTATCGTTTTCAACATCGATTGCATAGATTTATAAATAATTCAACGTTCAATCGATAAAGTTATCAAAAATCCCATCGATGCTAGCATCGATGTTCTTAAGACACTCCGCTAAATGCCCATTTAGGCGATTTAATGACGATTCAACCGTTATACTAAAATGAACCTATTAGCTGAAAACGACCCTTGCAACCGCAGACTATTGCACGTAGTTTTTGTACGTCTCCTTTGGCGTGACGGAGAGATCGATCAAGTAGCCGTTGATCACCGCATACACCGGCTTGCCGGCTCTCGCGAGGAAAAAGTTAGCTGCCCGGCCCAAATGCGGGCTGGCTGCACTGGGTGCATTTTGGTAAAAGGCCACCAACGGCAGCGCATGGCGGCGATCTTCGGGCATCTGCGCCAGCTGGATAGCACAGTAACCCTGCCGCAACAAATCCATCGCTTGCTCCGGCGACACCAAGTCAATGCGGCCAAACACTTTGGGATAAATCTTCCCCGGCATGAAGTAAAAGCCAGTGGCATCCAATTCGGCGTATCCGAAATTTTCGCCCAAGTCGCCCACGTCGCTGATGCGCGCCTGGACATAGTAATCACCGTCTATCGTATGTTCATTGCGGTTGATGGACAAATCCACCGTATACTCCATTGAATCGCGGGAAACGCTGACATGGCGCAGCAGCACATCCGAAAGTTTGGAGTCGCTGAACGGGATAGATTCATATGCTTCGATATCGTATTGCGCATAACTGCCCTTGGCGATTTCAATCAGCGCATTGAGAATGGCAATAAAATTGAGCTTACGGATGAACTGCTTTTCGGGGTCCCCTTTGTAACCACCCGATTCGATTAGCACGGTGCGCGTGCCCCAGGCTTGGAAGTTGTCGCCAAATGCCCGCGGCGAATAGGTGTCGTCATACTTGGCAACGCCTCCAGGCACGTAGCCCTGCACCAGCTGGTTGATGCCCGCGGCAATTTTCATCGCATCGCCTCGCACTTCATTGATGTCGCGTTCGGCGTTATAGGCCGGCGCCAAGAGTGCAATGGTAACGGGAGTGGGGGTACCGGGCACGTTGTAATAAATATGCATGTCATGCAGGTTGAACCCGAAGTCGGGCTCCACGGCCTTCGCCGCGTTAATTAGTATACGCCCTTCCACGGTAGCACCCGCGCGCGCATCGCGATTCAAATCGACGTCCATCGCATTGCGGCGGGTGTATACATCGGCCCCATCGGGGTTGAGCATGGGTATGAAATAGAGATTAGTTTGGCTTTTCAACAAGCTCCGGATGCTATCCATCCCATCACCTGACGCTTCGAGGAAGTTAAAAAGGTCCATCAGCGCCATGGTTGCTGTGGGTTCATTGCCGTGCATCTGCGACCACAGCATTACCCGCTTCGGGCCATTGCCGTACTGAAGCTGGTATATAGGCTTTTTAAGCACGGAAATGCCCAACTGGGTTACCTCAAACGCGCCGCCATCCCGGCGCTTAAGGATAAGCGGCTCGATATCGGCGTGTTTGAAACGACGGTTCTCGATCGACACTTCGCGGTACATTTCATAAGCCCTTTCGAGCATGGCCGTATCCGGTTTGTAGGTTATACGGGGCTGGCCTACCCCTTCGCAAGCCGTCGAAATCAAGACAATGGCCAATAAATGGATAACGCGCTTCATGGTGAAATTAACTAGCCAGCGGTAAAAATGTTTTCCATAACGGTAATAGACCCGTTACCGGCATCTATCCGTACCCGCGCACCTACCGGTAGGATAAACTGCTCATCCATGTGCCCAATCAACGCGCCTTGATAGGCAGGGATACCCAGCGGTTTAATATAATCATCCAGTATTTGGTCCAAGGTCAATGAGTTGCCCGGATTCGATGCCTCACAATCGGAGCACCGACCGAAAACAAACCCTTTGATGCGTTGCAATGCGCCAGAAAGCGCCAGCTGGCTGAACATCCGATCAATACGGTACGGTTCCTCACCGATATCTTCAAGGAAGAGGATGCTGTCGGCGAAATCGGGATAGTACCGGGAACCAGCCAATCCCGTCAGCACGGTAAGGTTGCCACCGAGCAGTTTCCCTTCGGCCATTCCGGGAGTTAGCGTTCGCACCCGACGCTGGTTGGCCGAATATACCGGAGGTTTGCCCTCGAAGAAAAGTGAATTGAACTGGCTGAAGACCATGGTAGTCCACCTGCTGTTCGCAACGGCGCCGTGGAAGGTAATCAGCCCCGTTTGCGTATGGATGGCTTGGTGGAATGCCGTGATGTCACTGTACCCCATGAATATTTTCGGATTGCGGGCGATGAGCCCATAATCCAGTTTATCAAGCAACCTTGCTGCCCCTGAACCGCCACGCAAGCAAACAATGGCTTTTATTTCCGGGTCGGCAAACATAGCGTGTAAATCGGCTAGCCGCTCTTCGTCTTTACCTGCGAGGTACCCGTATTTCTTGCCCACATGCTTGCCCCACTGGAGGCGAAGGCCCAACGCCTCGAAGTTCGCTTGTGCAATGGGGTAACCCTCATCATCCACCAACGCCGATGACGGCGTAATCACGCCCACGGTATCCCCCTTCCGGATCGTAGGTGGGTGGATGGACGGCTGGTAACGATGTATAATAGCAGGGCCGCTGGTGGATACTGGCAATGCGGCCATACCCAAGCCCAAAGTTTTGATAAAGGTGCGCTTATCCATATTTCGTCTAAAGTATGACACTAGCGGGCAAACGCCAGCCGTTGGCCACTATCTTTCTCCAATAGCTTTCCGTGTTCATATACCAATTGCCCCGACACCCAAGTGTGGGTGATGGTCGAACCAAAGGTATGTCCCTCAAACGGCGACCAACCACACTTGGACAGGATATTGTCCCGGCTCACCGTATAGGGTTTATTGAGGTCTACCAATACGAGGTCGGCCCAGTACCCTTCGCGGATAAAGCCACGCTCCGCCACCTGGAAACAGGTCGCCACGTTATGCGCGGCTTTCTGCACCAGCTGTTCGAGCGTAAGCCGACCATCTCGGTGCATATCCAATAACGCCTGTAGTGCATGCTGTACCAATGGACCGCCGGATGGAGCCTGACTATAAGGCTGTGATTTCTCGGCCAATGTATGGGGTGCATGGTCGGTAGCGATAACGTCTATCCGCCCATCACGTACCGCCGCCAATATGCCTTCGCGGTCTGCCGCTGTCTTTACCGCCGGGTTCCATTTGATGAAATTGCCTTTTTCGGCATAGTCGGCATCGCTGAACCACAAGTGGTGTATACACGCCTCTGCGGTAATCCGTTTGTCGGCAAGCGGCACATCCTTTTCAAACAAACCAGCCTCCTCCGCCGTTGAAATATGCAAGATATGGAGCCGTGTGCCGTGCTTCCGAGCTAGATCCACCGCCCGGGACGAAGAGATATAGCATGCTTCGGCCGATCGGATAAGGGGATGCATATCGGGGTTAAGGTTATCGCCATAAGTGGCTTTATAGCGAGCTAAGTTCTGCTGGATAGTTACTTCGTCTTCGCAATGTGTAGCAATGAGTATAGGTGCATTGGCAAAGATGCCTTCCAGCGTATATTCATCGTCTACCAACATATTACCCGTGGATGACCCCATGAACACCTTGATACCACACACCGCTTTCGGGTCGGTGCGGAGCACCTCCTCGAGATTATCGTTGGCGGCACCCATGTAAAAGGAGTAGTTGGCCAGCGACTGCCACGCGGCGATGTCGTATTTATCTTGCAGGAGTTCTTGGGTGAGCGCATTGGGCACCGTATTGGGCATTTCCATGAATGAAGTGACCCCCCCCGCCACGGCCGCCCGGCTTTCGTGCCAGATGTCCGCTTTGTGAGTGAGCCCCGGTTCGCGGAAGTGCACTTGGTCGTCAATCAATCCTGGGAGCAGATGCAGGCCTTCCGCGTTGATTTCGGTAGCTGCATTCGCATCTAATTGGGGAGCGATTTTTTCAATGCGGCCATCAACAATCAGCACATCACATGGGGTTATCGTTCCTTCGTTAACAACAGTTGCTGCTTTTATAAGGGTTGTAGACATGGTGATCTTTTTTTTACAAACTTAACTAAAGTTTGGTTTAATAACTAAATCCTGAGGGTGCACGTGTCGTATCAGCGAATCCGATCTGCCGCAGGCAGCGCTGCCGTTTTATCATTTGTGCTGCTGAATGTCCGGATCAACCGGAACGTGCTGGCGATTGTTCATCCGTGCGGCCAAGCATCTCATTGAGATAGCTTAACACAAAGAAACGTAAAAAACGGCAAACACTCCATTTCCATCAAAAGGAAAGGGCGCCAAGTTTTAACTCCGCGCCCTTCTCTCACCTATAATTAGTGTCTTATAGCGGTATATTAGCCATAAATTGCACACTTAAGCCGCCGATATTCACGCCTGCCATAAAAGACGGCATGGTTTGGGCAAATACCCAAGCATTGTTTCGGCGGTACACATATCCTCTACGGTACGGGTCATAGTATGTACGGTATTTTGGGAAATACACGTATTCGCTCCGGTGGTGAAACCGCCTGCCATAGTACCAATCGTCGTGATCGCGATAACGGTGATTTCGTTGCTTCATGTATTTCCGGTATTCGCGATCCCGCTTTTCATAGTATTTCAGATATTCACGGTCACGTTTTTCTGCATGCTTCCAATATGCTTTATCCCGCTTATGAAAAGCCTTGTCATCTTTACGGTACTTCTTGGCATATTCTTTTTTGTGGTTGCCCCGATGGCCGCTGCCCCGCCTCTGTGCATCTGCTTCCAACGTAGCGCCCGCGATAAATCCGAGGACAGCGATTCCGATCAATAACTTCTTCATAGCGTCAATCTTTTAGTGAACCATACATATTACCATCGATAAGATAGCAGAAGTGATGCCAAGGTTTAGTGGTCTTTCAAGCTGCTCCGTGCACACCACAAAAAGGTTACAATGGACCATGCGTGGATTGCCATGAAAAAGCAGATTATTTAATGAAAGAAGCCACCCAACAAACGTCGGATGGCTTCTTAGTCAAAATAGCTTTACCTAAACTTATTTGATGATGTCGCGCAGACCCAATGCCTTGATGATGGCACGATAGCGTGTGATGTCTTTGTGGAAAAGGTATTTCAACAGAGCCCGGCGCTTACCGACCAGCTTCTGCAATGAACGTTGGGTCGCGAAATCTTTGCGATTCGATTTCAGGTGCTCTGTAAGGTGGGCAATACGTTTGGTAAATAACGCCACCTGTCCTTCCGCGGACCCGGTGTTCGTGGCACTTCCTGCAAACTCAGCGAAAATGTCCGTTTTGTACTCTTTACTTAAATACATTACTTGAATAATATTAAAGCGTGAACTTAATGAAACAATAAAAAAATAATTAACGGGCGCAAAGGTAAGTCAAATTTAGTTACCCTGCAAATTGGTTTTCCTGTCGGCTTTTGTGCCACCTGCCCTATGCCCCTTATGTCTTTAATCTTTGCTTATTCCGGGCTACTTGCTGATCGAACTGAAAAAG
>CAZTJY010000078.1:6445-19373 GCA_964613725.1 uncultured Parapedobacter sp.
CTTATGTCTTTAATCTTTGCTTATTCCGGGCTACTTGCTGATCGAACTGAAAAAGGGCAACGTACGATACGGCCAGACCCTAAACAAAACGCGCAATATACCCTCTTTTGCAACTTTGTCATTATAATCACCAAAACCGGCCGACGGATTTGCAGGCCAATAGCGAAATTTTTATCTTCGTAAACACCAAAAAACGCCATATCGTCAGCGAAAAGCGTTCGGTATGTTTTTTGTCTGATTCGGTTGAACAAGTTAGGAAGATGACCCGAAGCAAAGCGAATCGGGGAAAACAATAAAAACAATAAAGATAAAAAAGACATTATGATAAGTTATTGGATTATTTTCGGCGGGATCATGTTGGTTAGCATGATCGTGCAGTGGCGTTTTAAAAGCAAATTCAAAAAGTATTCGGAGACGCCGCTCAGCAGCGGAATGACCGGTAGGGACGTGGCCGAGAAGATGCTACATGATAACGGTATTTACGACGTGCAGATCATTTCGGCACAAGGCCGGTTGAGTGACCATTACAACCCCGCCAACCGTACGGTGAACCTCAGCCCGGAAGTGTACAGCGGCCGCAGCGTTGCTGCCGCTGCAGTAGCTGCCCACGAGTGCGGCCACGCCGTGCAGCATGCTAAGGCATACTCATGGTTGCAGTTCCGCTCCGCAATGGTTCCCATCGTGAGCGTAGCCTCCAACTTGGTGACTTGGGTATTGATGATCGGGGTGCTAATGATGGCGTTCTCAGGCAATCCCTATGTATTGGCCATCGGCGTGGCAGCATTGGCCATCACTACGCTATTCTCATTCGTAACGCTGCCCGTAGAGTTCGATGCATCTAAACGCGCATTGGCATGGCTCGACAGCAAAAATATCACCCACAGTAGCGCAGAACATGCAGGCGCGAAAGATGCCCTTTGGTGGGCGGCAATGACCTATGTAGTTGCCGCGCTGTCATCACTGGTAACCCTGCTCTATTATGCCAGTATGCTGCTGGGCAGGCGGGACTAACGATTCTTTTCTTAATTAAACAGGTCCGTTCGCCCCTCGGGGTGGACGGATTATTTTTATAACAGATTTCGTACCTTTGCACCTCGTTCAATTTTATTTTATAACTGACGATGTTTCAAAACCTACAGGATAAGTTAGATAGGGCCTTCAAGGTATTAAAAGGCCAGGGAAATATAACCGAGATCAACGTAGCGGAGACCATGAAGGAAATCCGCAAGGCATTGCTCGATGCCGACGTGAACTACAAAACCGCCAAAGCGTTTACCGATGAGGTGAAACAGAAGGCGCTGGGCCAGAACGTGCTGACCAGTATCTCCCCAGGCCAGTTGCTCACCAAAATCATGAACGATGAGCTGACCGAACTGATGGGAGGCTCCACGACCGAACTGGACGTAAGCGGCAACCCTACAGTCATCCTCATCGCGGGCCTGAACGGTGCAGGTAAAACCACCTTCTCCGGCAAGCTAGCCAAATACCTCAAAGAGAAAAAAGGCAAGAAACCGCTATTGGTGGCTGGCGACGTGTACCGTCCAGCAGCCATCGACCAGCTCGAAGTACTCAGCCAGCAGGTGGATGTGCCGATTTATACCGACCGGGAATCCAGCGACCCCATCGGCATCGCCCAAGCGGGTGTGGCCGAAGCCAAGCAGAAGGGTTACAACGTGGTCATCGTGGATACCGCCGGCCGCCTGGCGATCGACGAAGCGCTGATGAACGAGATATCGGCGGTAAAGGAAGCCACGCAGCCGCACGAAATCCTCTTCGTGGTGGATGCCATGACCGGTCAGGACGCCGTGAATACGGCCAAAGCTTTCAACGACCGGCTCGACTTTACCGGGGCGGTGCTCACAAAACTGGATGGCGATACCCGAGGCGGGGCGGCGCTGTCGATCAAATCGGTGGTCAACAAACCCATCAAATTCATCGGTACAGGTGAGAAGATGGAAGCGCTCGACGTGTTCCATCCCGACCGGATGGCCTCGCGTATACTCGGCATGGGCGACGTGGTATCACTCGTGGAACGTGCCCAGCAACAGTTTGACGAGAAGGAAGCCGCCGAGCTGCAACGCAAGATACGCAAGAATAAGTTCGACTTCAACGACTTCAAGAGCCAGATACAGCAAATCAAAAAGATGGGCAACATGAAAGATCTCATGGGCATGATACCCGGTGTAGGTAAGGCCATTAAAGACGTGGAAATAGACGACGACGCGTTCAAACCCATCGAAGCCATCATCAACTCCATGACGCCCTATGAACGGGAAAACCCCGATGTGATCGACCAGAAACGCCGGGCACGCATCGCCAAAGGATCGGGCACCGAATTGGTAGAAGTAAACAAGCTGATGAAGCAATTCGGCGACATGCGGAAGGTGATGAAACAGATGTCCAATCCGGCGGCCATGGCCCGCATGATGCGAGGCGCACCAAAAATGCCGATGGGGAGATAAAAAAAATCACTACCTTTGAATCATGGATGACCCGGCGCAGCTAACCGAATTCGGAAAAATACTCCTCATCGGAGTGGCGGGCATCTTATTGGTATTATTTACGTTGCTACTGGGCAAAATCCTATCACCCAAAAAACCTACCCCCGAGAAACTGACTACGTACGAATGTGGCGAAGAAACCGTAGGCAACGCTTGGATACAGTTCAATCCGCGGTTTTATGTTATTGCTCTAGTGTTTCTGCTGTTTGATGTCGAACTACTCTTCATTTTCCCGTGGGCGACCGTTTTCGGACACGCTGAATTGATTGCGGCCGATATGCGATGGGGCTGGTTTGCCCTGGTAGAAATGGCCCTGTTCGTAGGGATACTGATTATCGGTTTGGTATATGTGTGGAAAAAGGGCGATCTCCAATGGATAAAACCGAAGCCGGCTATGCCGCAGGTTAAGGTAAATATACCTGCATCGGCATACGACCGGCTGAACAACGGCCAATATCGCGTGCGGAAATTCAGCCCGGATAATGTAGCTCCCGCGGCTGTGAAAACGGAACCCGCGGGTGCATCACCGAAAAAGCCGGCTTTTAGACCCACATTCAGAAAACCCGGAACGTCCTCATCATGAGCATTGACAAACAACTGGAAAGCAATGGCGTTGTCATCGCCAAACTGGATGACCTGCTCAACTGGGCACGGCTGTCGTCCATGTGGCCCATGAGCTTCGGGATCGCATGCTGCGCCATCGAAATGATGGGGGCCATGGCTTCCACGTACGATCTGGACCGATTCGGTGTGTTCCCACGGCCTTCACCCCGCCAATCGGACGTGATGATTATCGCAGGAACAGTGACTTTCAAGATGGCCGATCGCATCCGCCGACTCTATGAGCAGATGCCCGACCCCAAATACGTTATTTCCATGGGTTCGTGCGCCAACTGCGGCGGCCCCTACTGGCAACACGGTTACCATGTGGTCAAAGGCGTAGATCGTATCATCCCGGTAGACATCTATGTGCAGGGATGTCCACCCCGGCCCGAAGCACTCATCGGTGCCTTCCTGGAGCTGCAGAAAAAAATAGAAACAGAACACATTGTAGGCGATAAGCTGCAATCAACACACGCATAACCTCCGTATAGTTCAATCTTTATCATGGCAAAAGACTTTTATGGCGAATTGAAATTGGGCATCCTCGGCGGCGGCCAGCTTGGCCGTATGCTGATTCAGGAAGCCATCAATTTCAATGTAAATGTACATGTACTCGATCCGGATAAGAATGCGCCCTGCCGCAACCTGAGTAACCAATTCGTACACGGGGCTCTCGATGATTTCGATACCATATATACATTCGGCAAAGGACTCGACTTGGTCACCATCGAAATCGAGAAAGTAAATGTGGATGCCCTCGAAAAGCTGGAAGAGGAAGGTGTGATGGTATACCCACAATCGCGCGTCATCCGCCTCATACAAGACAAAGGGTTGCAAAAGCAATTCTTCAAGCAGAATGATATTCCCACAGCGCCATTCCAACTGATATCATCTAAAGAAAACCTGGCAAACACCACCATACCCCTGCCCTATATCCAAAAACTCCGTAAGGATGGCTACGACGGCCGCGGGGTAAAGAAAATCGTCCAAACGTCTGATATCGAAACGGCGTTCGAAGCACCGAGCCTCGTGGAACAATGGATCGATTTCGAAAAGGAGCTCGCTATCATCGTTTCTCGGAATGACAATGGTGACGTGGCTGTCTTCCCTTGCGTCGAGATGGAGTTCAATTCCGAGGCCAATCTCGTGGAGTTTCTGATATCGCCTTCTACGCTGCCCTTTGAAACCCAACAACGCGCGGAACTATTGGCCAAAAAAATCGCTGAAGATTTACAAATCGTGGGCTTGCTGGCTGTGGAACTGTTCCTCACCCGCGAAGGACAGTTGTTAGTCAATGAATTGGCCCCTAGGCCACACAACAGCGGTCACCAAAGCATCGAAGGCAACTTCACTTCCCAATTTGCCCAGCACCTGCGCGCCATCTTCAATTTGTCCCCGGGCAACACGGGGACAAGGACCAACGCCGTGATGGTTAACCTGCTCGGCGAAGCGGGCCATGAGGGATTGGCCCGTTACGAGGGAATCGAGGATATTTTAGCTTTGGAAGGCGTGTATTTGCACCTATATGGAAAGAAGTTCACCAAACCTTTCCGTAAGATGGGCCACGTGTGCATCATCAATGAGGACCGCGAGCAAGCCATCGCCATCGCAAGGAAGGTGCAGCAGACACTGAAGGTGGTTACATGATAGCGATAATTGATCGTGGGTAGTTCCGATCGATACGGAAAAATTGGGAAAAGCAGACAGCAGACAACAAAACAGCAAATGGCAACGAAAACAACAATACCAGAAGTAGGCATCATCATGGGCAGCAAGTCGGATCTGCCGGTGATGCAGGATGCAGTAGAGATTTTGAAACTACTCGGTGCGCGCGTGGAAGTTTCCATCGTATCGGCACACCGTACACCCGACCGCATGTATGATTATGCCAAAAGCGCGGCATCCCGCGGGTTGAAAGTTATCATCGCCGGTGCCGGGGGCGCAGCACACCTCCCAGGCATGGTTGCCTCCATCACCCACCTCCCCGTTATCGGTGTACCGGTAAAATCATCCAACTCCATCGACGGCTGGGACTCGGTGCTCTCCATCCTGCAGATGCCAAACGGCATACCCGTTGCTACCGTGGCACTTAATGCCGCGAAAAATGCGGGCATCCTGGCCGTACAAATTCTTGCAGTGTCTGACGAGCAGCTTGCACAAAACCTATTGGCCTATAAAGCCGAGCTTGCAAAAAAAGTGGAGGAAAGCGCCAAGGAAGTGGAAGCGATGGATTGAATCAATTCAGCAACCTGTTCAGCTCATCCCTGCTGATCTTGAAAACCGTACCATGCCGGATACCGTCGGGCATGGTCAGCTTCTCCGATACCTCACGCCAGTTCACCAGGTCCGCTGAAGCTATCGCCCCATACCGATGGTCGGTGTATTTATCGAAGTAGACCACCCACTCCCCATCGATGTGCACGGCCGTGGGGCCCTCTGCCCAATAATCGCCGGTAATGGGCTCGCCGGCCGGGCTATACGGTCCTTCCACCTTATCGGCATAAGCCACCTTGAGGTTCTTTTGGGCAGGCTCGCGCGTTTCGTCCTTCAGAAACATCACCCAGCGCTTTCCATCACGCACAATCGTTGCATCAATCACGTTGAAACCCGGTTCGTAAAACAGGCGCGCGTCGCTAAACGCCTTGAAATCCTTCGTCGTGATGCTATACATCCGGTGATTAAATCCATTATCGGCTTCAACCTGGGTTTCGGGAAATCGACCTGTGATGGTCGTTGCCCAATAGATGAGGTACAGGTCCTGCTCGGGATCATAGGTAACCTCTGGTGCCCAGCAGTTGCGTGCGCCAGGCTCATGGGCCATCACGGGAATGTATTGCTGGCTGGACCAGTGAATCAGGTCGTCAGAGGACGCATAGCCGATGCCCTGATCCGTCCAGCTTACCGTCCACACCATGTGGAAACGGCCATCGCCGCCCCGTATGATGCAGGGATCGCGCATCAGTTTATCGGCACTGAGCTGGGGCTGCAGAAACGACCGATCATTGTTCAGCGAATGCCATTCGAACCCGTCTTCGCTATAAGCGAGGTGCAGTCCATCCTCACCATTGCCTTTGAAATAGGAGAACGCATAAACGCTATCGGCCGGTTGTGCGAATACGGCAAACACGCAAAATAGGCATACCCCCGCCGCGATAAATTTTCTAATCGCCTTCATCTATTGTTAAACTAACTATCCGAAAGTTGGAATGCGGTATCCGTTGTGGTATTCCGCTGCCAACAATTTATTCGCGGCTTTGCTCGTGAATCGCTCCCGCTGTGCGTCCCAATAGATTTTCTCGCCCGTACGGTAGGCGATATTACCCATCTGCGAAAAGATGGCGATATGGGCCCCTGCGGTGATGGGCGCATTGAGGTCTTCCAGCTTGCGGGAGCGCACGACATCAATGAAATTGGTGGTATGCTTATCCAACCCATTGTCCTCGCTTTTTTGTAGCGGAACGGCCTCCATGCGGTCGCCTTCGGGGATGACCTCCCAGCCGCCCCTGTCGAGCACCAGTGTACCGAAATTGCCGATGAATGCCACGCCGTGGTTGCGGCCATAAGGACCGCCGTCGATACCGTTAGCATGTTCCCACTGCACGGTGAAATCGTCGAACTCGTATGCCGTGGTGAGGGTATCGGGTGTTTCGGCGGCATCGTCCGGGTAAGCGAATTTGCCCCCGGTGGCCATGATGGATTTGGGCGTAGTCGCCTTCATGCCAATCAGGGCAAAGTCGAGCATGTGCACGCCCCAGTCGGTCATCAGTCCACCGGCATAGTCCCAAAACCACCGGAACTCAAAATGGAAACGGTTCGGGTTGAACGGATGTTGCTCTGCTGGTCCCAGCCACCGCGTATAATCCACGCCCTCCGGCGCCGGGCCATCGGGTTTCACCGGAATACTCTTCATCCATCCCTGGTAGGCCCATGCCTTCACCAAGCGAATCTTACCTAGTTTGCCGGAATGCACGAAATCAACAGCATCCTTGAAATGTTGCTGGCTCCGCTGCCACTGCCCCACTTGTACCGCACGGCCGTACTCGGCAGCAGCAGCCACCATCGCGTTGCATTCGGCAATGGAATTGCCCAGCGGTTTCTCCACATACACGTCCTTTCCGGCCCTGCAGGCGTCCACTAGTTGAAGGCAGTGCCAATGGTCGGGGGTGCCGATAATCACAGCGTCCACATTGGGATCAGCCAGTAGCTCCTCGTGTTTACCGTATAACTTGGGCTCTATACCCCGGCCTTTGAGTTCTCCTGCGCGTTTGTTCAGCACGTTGGCGTCCACATCGCAAAGGGCGGTACATTGCACGCCCGGCACTTTCAACATGGAGTTGAGGTTGGCCCACCCCATCCCGTTGGCGCCAATCAGCCCCACGCGGATAGTACGTTGGATTGCGCTTCCGAGGGAGAATGTACCCGGCCAAGCTGAAGCCGCGCTTGCCGTCGCTGCCAACGTTGTCACAGTACCGAGGAATTTTCTTCTAGTTGTGTTCATATCAAAGTGTATACTTGGTGAATGATTTGACCAAGATAAGAAAATATTGGATTATCTCCATAACGAAAAAGGTCCTTAGCGGCTTGCCAAGGACCTTTGTTCGAAGACTTTAACGACTAGTCTCCATAACCGGGATTCTGCACCAGTTGACCGTTCCTGTTCAGTTCGTCGCGATGGATGGGTATGAAATACATCTTATCCAACCATTGCCGGTTTTCGATACCAGGGTCTATGTTTCCTACGGTATAGGTATAGGTGTAGTTCTCCGGATCGTATCGGTATACCGAAACTGAGGCGCCCGATTTCAACCGGCCAAGTATCCGTATAATGCCCACCTTGCGCCCCAGCGTCTCACCGGCAATCATCCACCGACGGGCATCGTGGAAGCGGTGTTCTTCATAGACCAGTTCAATGCGCCGCTCATTTCGGTAGGCATTCATCAGGGCTTCGCCCGACACGGTAATTTCGGGCATTCCGGCGCGGAACCGAATGCGGTTGAGCCAAGTCCTCGCCTCGTCGTCTTCACCCAGTTCGACACAAGCTTCCACATAATTCAACACCACTTCGGTGTACCTGAGTACCGGCCAGGGAATGAATTGCCTGGTGTTTTGGTCTACCACAGCAGGATCCGGGTCGATGAATTTGCGCATATAGTATCCGGTATGGGTGCCGTTCCAATCTTCCACGCTGCTGTTGCGGGTGTCCAGACCATAGTGGATCACCTTATTGCCACCCTGCATGATCTCGTACTGGCCGGTCTGTATCTGGTTGTTTGGGTCGCGCCCGGCCACGTCTGCGGTGCGAGGCTTCCAGTCTGCCCCGTCAAACAGAATGGTAGCATAGAACCGCGGATCCCGGTTTGCATAGGGTGCAGCGGCGTGAGCCGCATTGCTCCAACTGAACGGCGTGCCATCGGCCATGGCATAGTCATTGACCAGCTGTTGCGTAGGGGTGTTTCCTGCCCAGTTATGGTAGCCGTTAGGCCCATTGTTACGGCCCACGTAGTTGCCGCCCTCATCTTTGAGGTCAACAAAGAAGCGCCCCAAGATCAAGTCAGCCTTGCCATCCGCAGGCACCGCTTTGCTGCCCCCGCCCATGGCTATAGACATGTAGTTAGCTGTGCCTTCTTCTGGGGTAACCGGCGCGGTCAGGTCCATCATATAACCCGGGCCATAGGCATCCATCACCGCTTTGGCCGCCGCCTTTGCCCGTTGCCAGCGCTCGGTCTGGCTACCACTGGTATAGCCTACGTACTCCGGATTGGCATATTCGGCTATGGTTGGTGAGTTAGCCGTGGCCGTGGGGATGTCATGCAGGTCGCTGGCGGCCTTGGTAAGTACCCGGGCCTTCAGCGCCAACGCAGCAGCTACCGATGCGCGGCCGTCCATAATTGGTGCGTCCGCGAGCAATTCGGCTGCCCGGTCACAATCGGCAACAATAAAAGCCACGTTTTCCTCAAATGTGTTGCGCGCTATGGTGTAATTGTCCTCGCCCAAGCCGTAAACGCTATCGATCAAAGGCACGGCTCCATAATATCGCAGCAGCTCCGTATAAAAAAACGCACGGAGAAAATGGGCTTCGCCCATCAATTGGTCGGCCGTGCCGGACGAATTATCAAACTGCGGCTCAGACAAATTCTGAATGGCAATATTTGCTGCCCTGACGCGGCGGTACAAGTTCCCCCAGTTATGCGTTCCGCCGCTGATCTGGCTGTTCCAACCCTGATCGGCATCGTTTGACCGGGCTTCGGTGATTACATTTATGCCCCGACCCGGATGGGTAAACATGGCCTCATCGGTCATGGATGCCAGCATTTCCTCATCAAATCCACCTTGGCCGAAACCATTGTAAATCTCTGTCACGAAAGCCTCTGCAAGCGCGGCGTCGCTCCAGGCATCAGCTTCAGACACCTCTCCGAGCGGCTTTGTGCTTACAAAATCGTCATTACAAGCCACTCCACAAACCATTAGCAACAGGCAAGAGACAGCTATCTGGTATATTCTGAATGTTTTCATTTCTTTGGTTCCTTTCATTTAAAATGTAACAGCGATACCGCTATTGAGCAAGCGGGCCTGCGGATAGTAGTGCCCTATTGAGTTGACCGACTCCGGATCGTACATGCCAATCTCGCTCCACGTGAACAGGTTGAATCCGCTCACATAGACTCGCAGGTTGCTGATACCCGCCGGCTTCATCCATTGCGCGGGGAAGGTGTAGCCCAGTTCCAGGTTCTTCAGGCGGATGTAGTCTGTGCTGCGCATCCAATAGGTGTTGTTATAGGAGTAATACTGGTCACTGCGGTCGGCAATGCGGGGGTGTTCGCTACTGGGCTCATTTACCTTCCAACGGTTTTCGTAGAAGTAATGCAGGTAATTTCCTATCGCACCAGACTCGTCGGTACCCACGCGCAGTTCAGCGCCTGCTGCACCTTGAAGCAGCACCGTAAGATCAAACCCCTTGTAAGTCAGCCCGATGTTCAAGCCTCCCTGAAAAGTAGGGATGGTGTTCTTATCCCGGCGCACGCGGTCGTCGGCAGTGATGGCGCCGTCACCGTCGTAATCGACGTATTTCATGTCGCCCGGGCGCAGGGAATTGGTCACTGCGCTATAATCGATGGTATTGGCGGCAATGTCTGCCTCATCACGGAATACCCCATCGTAAATGTAATACAGACCTGAGTTGATGGTCCTGCCGGTAGACTGCTGCCATTCCGGCGCCCCCGGCGCTTCATCCCAGAAGAGGATTTTGTTCTTGGCATACCCCCCATTTAAACTGACATTCAGATTGAGCTCACCGATCTGGTCGGTGTAGCCGACAGAAAAATCCCATCCACCATTTTCCACAATACCGATGTTTTCAGCGGGCAGTGTCATGCCCGTGGTCTGTGGAATCGAGGCATTCCGGCGCCAGAGGATGCTTTCACGGCGGTTTTTAAACCATTCAAGGGTAAAATTGAACATACCGTCGTTCAACTGACCGTCAAGGCCAACATTATAGTTATTGGCCACCTCCCATGTGATGAACGTGTTTGGCACACGCGTTTCATACAATGTCTTTACAAGCTCGTTCCCAACGATGTACGTACCGAATCCATAGGTTGAGAAATACTGGTACTCCTGCAGCGCGTCATCGTAATAAATATTATCATTACCCATCTGTCCGTATGATCCGCGCAACTTCAAATAGTTCACGAACGGTACCGCATCTTTCCAGAAGTCCTCACTGGAAATCATCCATCCTGCCATGATACCGGGGAAAAAGCCATAGCGGCTGCTTTCCGGGAACATGTAGGAACCATCATAACGCCAAAGGAACTCCGCGATGTACTTGCTTTGGTAATTATAGCCCACACGGCCGAAGTAGTTTAGCCTGGCGCGTTCCCACGCACCGCCACCGTTGTTTTTCTCCGCATCACCGCCGGCAAACATATAATCAATAGCAGTGGATATGAAGTACCGCCTGAATGCGCTGAAGTTATCATTCCGGATGGTTTCCCGATTTACTCCCGCTAGCAAGTTAACGGTGTGGTCGCCGAAGGTACGGTCATAAGCCAGCACGCCACCCAACAGTACATTGAGCTGGTCCTCGTCTCCTTGGTTAAGGCGCGGATCTGCCGGACCGCGTTGCCCGCGTACCAGCAAAGGGGTTACCCCGTCATCCTCGTAATCACCTTGCCAGGTGTACAGGTACCAAGGTATTTCCCAGCGCTTGGTTTTCCGCATGTACTTATCGACCGAGGCTGTACCAGTGAATTTCAATCCCTCAACCCATGGAATCCGAATGTTGACCTCACCATTGGTCTGGAAATAGTACCGCTTGTCGCGATCATATCCTGTTTGGTCTGTGGTTATGACCACGGGGTTCTCTCCATATTCGATATCGGGGCCCGGCATACCGTTGGGCCAGAATGCCGGTTCAGTGGGGATGCCCCGCATCAACATACGGAAGATGGTACCCGCGGACTTGGTCGGGAACTCCCTGTCTTCCTGCCTGCCTAGGATACCTATTTTCGTTGTAATATATTTATTGATATTCGCGTCGAGGTTTACCCGTACGTCATACTGGGAATAGCCCGTTGCCGAATTCTTATAGTAGGCATCCTGATTTTGATAGCCTATGGAGGTGAGGTACTTAATATCCTCTGTACCGCCGCTGATCTGCAGGTTGTGTTGCGACTGCGGCGACCAATTTTTCAATGTGGCATCGTACCAGTCCGTATTGGGATGCCCCCAGGGGTCAGAGCCGTCGGCATATAACTGGATATCCGCTGGCGAAAAGGGTGCTGTCAGCACAGATCCATCTGCGCGTGTATACGTCCCAGTCTCGTTCAATGCGGCTTGGGCTGCAGACCATTCGCCGACGGGCAATTTAAAGACTTCCAACTCGTTGCGCAATTCTGCGTACTGCACCGCATCCGCCAGTTTGGGGACCACAGTTGGTTGCGAGAACGCCTGGTTGTAGGTATAAGACAACGTAGGTTTGCCTGATTCGCCGCGTTTGGTGGTAATCAGGATTACCCCATTGGCCGCCCGCGCCCCATAGATGGCAGCCGAGGCATCCTTCAGCACAGAGATGTTGTCGATATCTGCCGGATTAAGGCGTTCAAAACCACCGGCGCGGGCTGGTATACCGTCTATTACGATAAGCGGGCCGCTGTTTCCCAGTGTATTGGTACCGCGTATGCGGATAGCCGCCCCGTCATATCCAGGTTCGGCACTGCCTTGTGTGGCGACCACGCCCGGCAGGCGGCCTGTCAGCGCATTAGATACGTTTACCGTAGGCGACTTCATCAGTTCGGCGCTTTTGACCGACGCGACGGATCCTGTAATCGTCTCTCGGCGTTGCGTACCGTAACCCACCACGACGACTTCCTCCAGGTTGGACATCGCCGCATCCAGTTCCAGCTGGACATCGATTCGTTGTTGATCGGCAGCAATAGTTTGCGACACATAACCTACGTAGGAAAAAACAAGCGACACTCCTTCCGCTACGTCGATACTGTAATTTCCTTCGTCGTTGGTCATCGTGCCCGTCGTACTCCCTGCCACTGCGACACTAGCCCCCCCAATCGGCGCGCCCTGCACATCGGTAACCTTTCCTTGCACGGTAACGGTGTTCTCCTGCGCCCTCAAGGAAAGGCCGGGAAAGGCGATCAACATCCATAAAATGGCAATCGATGTGCCGGCAATGCGGTGATATGGACGATGTCGCCGCTTCAATAGCATTTGATTCATAATTGTGTGTTTTGATGATGAAAAAAACAGGTTACTTAATCACTAGTGTCCGGTAAAAGCTAGAACAGGTTGGCGTTTAGGCCAACCTGTTA
>CAZTJY010000079.1:0-19305 GCA_964613725.1 uncultured Parapedobacter sp.
CCGATCACTTTTTTGATTTCATCGCGTTTGAAGCGTGCTTCATGACCGGGATAGAAGTGCTTTACGAACTGAAGGATAAAACCGATTACATACTGGGATCTTCAGCGGAAATGGTATCGCCCGGCTTCGTTCCTGTTTTTCCCGAATCGCTACCATTGCTTTATAAGCCGCAAGCCGATCTTGTAGGCTTTGCGCAGGATTATTTTGATTACTGGAATGGTCAGACCGGCGATTACCGCTCCGCGACCATCACAGTTGCAAAAACAGCCGAACTGCCCCAACTTGCGGCATGGGCAAAACAGCATGCGACGATGGAGGTGCCGACGGAACAGCTGTTGGAAATACAGCATTTCGACCGCTACCGCGACCATCGCTTATTTTTCGACTTCGAAGATTATTATCAACGAAAAGCACCGGGCACAGCAAGCCAACTGAATATGTTGTTGGAAAATATCGTGATTTATAAAGCGGCGACTCCTCGCTTTATTCCTGGTCAACTCGGGTTTGAAATCAATCGCCACAGTGGACTGACGGCCTACATTCCGCAACCACAATTCCCTAACTTAAATGATAGATACGGTGTACTCAGTTGGTCTGCTGCGGTCGAGTAAATAATGCATAATATTAAACAACATGTTTTCAAGAATCCTAACTGAATATGTACATTCAATATCGAAAACACGGAAAGGATTACGAATACTGATTGTTGATAACCTGGTTATCCAACAATTGGCATTTCTTGAGATAACTAAACATTACCTTCCTGAGTCGATAGCTCACGCGGTGGACCGGGTTGAATTGGAAGCACAACTTAAACTTAACAGGGAAAGCGAGTATGATCTGGTCATATTGGATGAATGGTTTCTCTTCGAGGAACCGAACGTATATTACATCAGCCGAGTCCGACGTCGATTCCCCCGGGCGAAAATAGCGCTGTTTATCGATCGCGAAAATCTGTATCGCCTCCATTTTACGCGTCAGCTCAATGATATCGATACAATCTTGGCAAAGTACTCAACCGTAGAGGCTATCGCCGAAAAACTTTACTTAATCTTTCAAGAAAGCTAGGACACGATTGTAAATCACTAGTATGTAGTGTTTTATGCTTATTATAGCTATTTTTTTAATTAAAACTACTATTTCTATATACATTAAAGTATATTTGCATCGTAAAGCGTGCGACCTACGGAATGTAGGGTCACAATGGAAAATAGGTGTCAAATTTAATTAGCTAAATAACATCCATGCAAAGTTTCAGGACCGAACTGGAGAACCCGGTCGTAGAAAAGGAGATAATAGAACTAGAACGCAAGATAAGGGCGTTCCGGGAGGGGGCATTGCCGGAAGAGAAATTCAAAAGCTTACGGTTAGCCCGCGGCATCTATGGGCAACGGCAACCTGGCGTCCAAATGGTGCGGATCAAATTGCCGTTTGGTAAAGTTACGTTTAAACAGTTGTTGCGTATATCGGATATCTCCGACGAGTATGCCATCCGTAACCTGCACTTCACCACACGGCAAGATATCCAGATCCACTTTGTGAGCCTGGATCGCACGCCCGAACTGTGGGCAAAGCTGGCCGCAGATGACGTGACAATACGCGAGGCATGCGGGAACACGGTGCGTAACGTCACGGCATCGCCCGAAGCAGGTATTGACCCCAACGAACCCTTCGACGTGTCGCCTTACGCCCACGCTACATTCTCGTATTTCCTTCGCAATCCGATCTGTCAGGAGCTCGGCCGGAAGTTCAAATTCGGCTTTTCGTCCAGTTCCAGGGATACTGCTTTCGCTTTCGGGCAAGACCTCGGGTTTATCCCTCGAGTGCGGACAGTGAACGGCAAAGAGGAGCGGGGATTCCGTGTTGTGTTGGGAGGGGGGTTGGGAGCCCAGCCCATGGTAGGGCATGTGGTGCACGAGTTCCTTCCTGAAGACCAGCTGATACCGTATTCTGAAAGTGTATTGCGAACATTCGACAGGTACGGTGAGCGGAATAACCGGAACAAGGCAAGGTTTAAATACCTTATCCAGAAACTGGGTCTCGAAGCCGTGAAACAACTAATCGAGGAAGAACAGATCGCCAGCAAAGTAAAGACATATACCATTGACCGGAATGCGGTACCGCAACCCGAGCCCCCAAACCCGGTTCCTGCCGAAGTGGCTCCGGTGGTCGACAGCATGGCGTATGAAATATGGCGGAAAACCAACGTTTGGCAACAAAAGCAACCTGGCTTCTATGCAATAAATATCAAAGTCCCTACCGGCGACATGCCGACCGAGAAAGCGCGGGTATTGCTCGCCGGCATCCGGGGCCATGTGGCGGACGAGTTGCGTATAACACAAAACCAGGGATTGTTATTGAAATTCGCGCGGGAGGAGTCGCTCCCCCACATCTATAACACATTGCTTGAAATCGGTTTTGCGAAACCGGGGTTCGACAGCGTTGCTGACGTGACGACCTGTCCGGGTACAGACACGTGTAACTTGGGTATTTCAAACAGCACCGAAATGGCGCGGGTATTGGAGTCGTTGATTTATGAAGAATACGAGGAACTTGTTTACGACAAGGATCTAAAAATCAAAATCAGCGGCTGTATGAATTCGTGCGGACAGCACGGTATCGCCAATATCGGGTTGCACGGCAGTTCGCTGAAAGCCAATGGTAAGGTAGTGCCTGCCGCGCAGATCATGCTAGGCGGTGGTGTATTGGGCGATGGTAATGGCCGCGTAGCGGAACGGGTGATCAAGGTTCCCTCCAAGCGGGTTGACCAAGCGGTACGCTTGTTGCTGGATGACTATGCAGCAAACGGCCTGCCATCGGAGTATTTCCATGATTATTTCGAGCGCCAAACAAAGGATTACTTTTACCGCATGCTGAAGCCACTAGCCGATCTCACCACGTTAGTGGAAGAAGAATACGTTGACTGGGGCCACCAGGAGACCTACCAGCAGGCGATTGGCGTAGGTGAGTGCGCAGGCGTGGTCGTCGACTTGGTCTCCGTGTTGCTCTTCGAAGCAGAAGAGAAGCTCGATTGGGCGAACGAAAGCTACCGTAATGGGGCGTTCGCCGATGCGATTTACCATACCTATGCCATGTATATCAGTGCGGCTAAAGCGTTGTTGTTGGAAAAGGGCATCCATAGTAGCACCCAAATAGCCATCATCAACGATTTTGAGAAAAATTTTGTAGCATCCGGTGATGTGATCGTCGCGAATGGTTTTGCCAATCAAGTGCTCGAAATCAATAAGCAAGAACCTTCGGAGGCTTTTGCGCGGCAATACCTGGCGAAGGCAATCGACTTCCACGAAGCGAATATTGCTAAGCGATCCGTGGTCGAGGCCGCGAACGGCTGACCCGGCCTTTCCCGATGAATGAAGTAAACAAAACAACGAAATGAACAGACATCCCAAAATAACACTGGTAGGAGCAGGCCCCGGCGATACTGACCTCATCAGCTTGAAAGGGTTGAAAATGCTGGCGACAGCGGACGTGGTTCTGTACGACGCCTTGGTGAATGAAGAGTTGCTCGATTATGCCCCGAAGCACGCGCTATGCATCTTTGTAGGCAAACGGGCAAACCACCATACATTCAGCCAGTTGGAAATAAACCAGATGATGGTAGAGCTTGCCAAAACGAATGGACATGTTGTTCGCCTGAAAGGCGGCGACCCTTTTGTGTTTGGAAGAGGGGGCGAAGAGCTGGATTATGCGGCTGAAAACGACATCCCGACAGCGGTGGTACCCGGTATCTCCAGTGCCATTGCACTAGCGGGATTGCAAGGGGTTCCCTTAACCTATCGCGGTATAAGCGAAAGCTTTTGGGTAATTACCGGAGCAACCACTGCGGGGTCGATTTCAAAAGACATCCATGCTGCAGCTCATACCGATGCAACGGTGGTGGTGCTCATGGGGTTGAATAAGTTGTCGGAGATCGCCCGTATATACCAAGAAGCCGGACGTGGAACGCTGCCGGTAGCAGTGATCCAGAATGGGTCGTTGCCGGATGAGAAAACGGCGTTGGGTACCATGGATAACATCGTAGATGAGGCGAAGACGCAACGGATCGGCGCCCCAGCGGTAATCATCATCGGCGAAGTGGTAGCCAAACATCAGCATTATGGGGTGAAACGGGGCCGGGAGGAAGCGATTGCTGTATGAGCGAACAAGTAAGCAACCAATTGTTCCCCGTGTTTTTGCAGTTGAACCAACTGCGTACCCTGCTCGTGGGTGGAGGGAATGTGGCGTTAGAAAAGCTTACTGCCTTGCTTGGCAACAGTCCGCAAGCGAAGGTTAAGGTCGTCGCGAAAGAAATCAGTGCGGCGGTGCGGGATTTTATACACGGCTATCCGTCCGTAAGCCTGCACGAACGGGCCTTCGATGACGCGGACCTGGATGGGGTAGATATAGTCGTTGTTGCGGCAGATAATGCCTATTTAAACGAACACATTCGTAACGAGAGCCGTAGACGGCATATCTTGATAAACGTGGCCGACAAACCGGATTTATGCGATTTTTACCTCGGTTCTGTTGTGAGAAAAGGGAACCTGAAAATCGGCATATCCACGAACGGGAAGTCACCCACCATCGCGAAGCGAATCAAGGAATTATTGAACGACGCACTCCCCGAGGAAATCGACGAGACGTTAACTTATATGAGCCGACTGCGGGATTTGCTAAAAGGTGATTTTACCGATAAGGTGAGGACACTAAATGCTCATACCGTATCTTTGCTCGCGTCAAAGGAGAAAAAATGAATGCATTGACATCTGAAATTACCGCGCTTGTAGACGGCAAGGCCATCCCGGATGCGTTGGCTTTACTGGCCGACCGCTTTCCGGGGCGCGTGGTTTTTTCCACAAGTTTCGGCGTTGAAGACCAGGCCATCACACATATCATCTTCAACAACAACTTGCCAATACGGGTTTTTACGCTTGAAACAGGGAGGCTGTTCCGCGAAACGTACTATGTATGGAATCGTACAGTAGAGGCCTACGGGAAAAAAATAGAAGCTTATTTTCCGGATACACAAGCCGTTGAGAAATTGGTTAGCGAAAAGGGGCCGGCAAGCTTTTACGAGTCGGTGGAAAACAGGAAAGAATGTTGCCGCATCCGTAAAATAGAGCCCCTTCACCGTGCTTTGGATGGGGCGGACTGCTGGATAACCGGCATTAGGGCCGCTCAATCCGATAACCGCCAGGGTATGGCACAGGTTGAATGGGATGGAAGCAACGATTTGGTCAAGTTCCACCCAATCTACCACTGGTCACAGGAAGATGTTTGGAACTTCGTAAAACAACATCACATACCGTACAACCCCCTGCACGACAAAGGATTCCCCAGTATAGGCTGTGCGCCCTGCACACGGGCAGTGGGAGAGGGGGAGGACTTCCGCGCGGGCCGCTGGTGGTGGGAAGACCAAAGCAAGAAAGAATGTGGACTGCACGCGACGTAATGATTTAGCTAAAAACAATAAAAATAAAGCAGATAACAAACATGGATTATTTGGACCATTTGGAGGCTGAGGCCATATATATTTTGCGGGAAGTGGCGGGGCAATTTGAGAAACCGGCACTGTTGTTTTCAGGCGGTAAGGACTCGATTACCTTGGTACACTTGGCGAAAAAGGCCTTCAGACCTGGAAGATTCCCTTTTCCATTGGTGCATATCGACACCGGCCATAACTTTCCGGAAACTATAGCCTTCCGCGATACATTGATTGCCGAGCTACAGGAGGACTTGATAATCGGGTACGTGCAAGACAGTATAGATGCAGGCAAGGTGGTTGAACAAAAAGGGAAGAATGCAAGCCGCAACCCATTGCAAACCACCACGCTATTGGACACTATTTCGATGAATGGCTTCGATGCTTGCATCGGTGGGGCGCGCCGCGACGAAGAAAAGGCGCGGGCGAAGGAGCGCATCTTTTCCGTGCGGGATGAATTCGGACAATGGGACCCTAAACGGCAACGCCCCGAATTATGGAACATTTATAATGGACGCATTCACAAGGGAGAAAATGTACGTGTTTTTCCGATTAGTAACTGGACCGAACTTGATGTGTGGAATTATATCCGTAGGGAAAACATCGACTTGCCTTCAATTTATTTCTCCCACGAACGGGATGTGATTACGCGAAACGGTCAACTGATGGCGGCTACGGAATTCCTGAACATCGATCATGAGGACGTCGTGGAGCGCCGCAAGGTGCGGTTCCGGACGGTAGGTGACATGACCTGTACGGCTGCTGTTCCATCCGAAGCTTACCATATCGACGATATAATAGAAGAAATACAACTGTCTAATATCAGCGAGCGTGGGGCAAGGATGGACGATAAGGTTTCGGAAGCGGCAATGGAAGATCGTAAAAAGGGGGGCTATTTTTAATTAGGCGACAGCGGGAATAGCATTAAATTCAACTAACAAAAAACAAAATATCCACAATGGATCTATTGAAGTTCATAACGGCAGGCAGTGTAGACGACGGTAAAAGCACCTTGATTGGCAGATTGTTGTACGATACCGACTCGATATTAGACGACCAACTGGAAGCTATCCAGCGGGCCAATCGGAAAAACGACGACGGTACGTTGGACCTCGCCATCTTAACCGATGGCTTGAAAGCGGAACGCGAGCAAGGCATCACGATAGATGTGGCTTATAAGTATTTCCATACCGATAAACGCAAGTTTATTATTGCTGATACACCGGGTCACATCCAATACACCCGAAATATGGTCACCGGTGCCTCAAATGCCGACCTGGCCATTATCTTGATCGATGCACGCAAAGGGGTGGTGGAACAGACCATGCGGCATTCTTTCTTGGTGTCATTGTTGGCCATTCCGAATATCTTGGTTTGTATCAACAAGATGGATATGGTCGATTACGACAAGGCGGTATTTGACAAAATCAAGGCGGATTACGAACGGCTAACGGAAAACATGCACGCCACACAGGTAGATTATATTCCCGTCAGTGCTTTGAAAGGCGACAATATTACCGCTTGGTCATCAAATATACCTTGGTATAATGGGAAGCCGTTGTTGGAGTTTCTCGAAACCGTCGAAGTAAGCCAGCGACAGGAAGCGCCACAGGCTCGTTTCCCCGTTCAGTGGGTTATCCGTCCACAGACGGCCGAACTGCCGGATTATCGGGGCTATGCCGGTCGTGTCGTAAGCGGTACTTTTGCGGTAGGTGACCGAGTCGTGGCGCTCCCTTCGGGATTCAAAAGCACTGTCAAAGGCATCGAATTGGCGTGCGAGCACCGCTTAACCGCCGAAAGCGGGGCATCGGTAATCCTCCATTTAGCTGATGACATCGATATCAGTCGGGGAGACATGTTGGTGAAAGCCGATGAACAGCCAGTGATGTCCCGAAAATTCGAGTCTGATATATGTTGGATGGACACCAGGCCGTTGGATGCAAGTCAGACTTATATGCTGCAACAACACGGGAAAACAACCAAGGTGAAAATCGAGGATATCGTCTATCGTGTCGATATCGAAACGCTCGAGAAATCCCCAAGCGATAGTTTCGCGTTGAATGACATTGGTAAAATTCGCTTCAAGAGTGCCGAACCGCTTGCGTTCGACAGTTATGCCGACAACAAAGCAAACGGCGGTGCCATTCTAATCGATGCGCGAAATAACCTGACGGTGGCCGCATTGATGATCAGCCAACCGGTTGATGATTTCTGACCGCTGACCGCAGCTGTGGCGGTTAAATGCTTAAGCCTGTGAATCCACTTTTTAAAGCAGCGATTCACAGGCTTAACTTTGTAAAGTTGCTAAATGTATCAAGCCCAATCCATAACCGAGCCTTATATTTGTAATCGAGCCTGCATTTATATATAATTGACGTTATGTTAAATAGTAATCATTGAACTCCCCCTTGTCTGTATGAACATACGACGACCAAACACTTTTTCAAATACTATTACGCGCATTGTTGCAACGGATTAATTTGCAATATTTTTGATATAATTTCAACAAATATGGAAGTATAATCAATAGATTCATAAAAAACGTTGACTTTGATTAAATTTTTGTTAAATTCGCCTGCTTCAAAAACTATATTAATTTAACATGTCAAACTACTTTGAGTCGTTCGTCGATTATGTTGCAACGCGCAATCCAAACCAGCCAGAGTATCTTCAAGCCGTAAGAGAAGTTGCCGAAGACGTTATCCCTTATATTGAAACCCAGGCTAGCGATTTAATCGCTTGCAAGCTTTTCGAGCGCATTACCGAGCCCGAACGGACTGTTTCATTCCGCGTGGTTTGGTTGGACGATTCAAATCAAGTGCAGATCAACCGCGGTTATCGTGTCCAGATGAATAGCGCGCTTGGACCATATAAAGGCGGATTGCGGTTCTCCCCCACCGTCAATCTGAGTGTATTGAAATTCCTCGCTTTCGAGCAGACGTTCAAGAATAGCCTCACAGGGCTTCCGCTCGGAGCCGGTAAAGGTGGCTCTGATTTCGATCCCCGGGATAAGTCGGACAATGAAATTATGCGTTTCTGCCAAAGTTTCATGACCGAGCTCTATCGCCACATCGGTAGCGATACGGATGTCCCGGCAGGCGATATTGGTGTTGGCGAACGGGAAATCGGATACTTGTTCGGCCAGTACAAACGGATAAGGAATAATTTTACTGGGGTATTGACGGGCAAAGGTCCATCGTGGGGCGGCAGCTTCATCAGACCGGAAGCGACCGGATTCGGCTTATTGTATTTTGTGGAACGGATGCTTTATGAAATGCAAGACTCGCTCAAAGGGAAAACGGTGGCCATATCCGGTGCGGGCAATGTGGCGTACTATGCTGCGTTAAAAGCCATATCGTTGGGTGCAAAAGTAATCACCATATCCAATAGTAACGGCACCATTTACGACGAACATGGCTTCTCCCAAGAGAAGCTGGATTATGTGAATTCATTGAAACGTAACCTTGAGGCGTATACCAACCGTTTCCCCGCGGAATACCATCCGGGTAAAAGGCCGTGGCAATTTGCTTGTGACATCGCCCTACCCTGTGCTACTCAGAACGAGCTCGACGAGCAGGATGTTAAGCAATTACTGAAAGGAGGTTGCGTTTGCATCGCAGAAGGCGCCAACATGCCATGTACCGAGCTTGCCGTAAAAGCAATCATGAAAGCCAAGATATTGTATGCTCCCGGCAAAGCGGCTAACGCGGGAGGCGTAGCCGTATCCGGCCTTGAAATGTCTCAGAACCGGATAGGACAACAATGGGCGTCCGATAAAGTGGATAGCAAATTGAAGAAGATTATGCAGGAAATTCACGATACCTGTGTACATTACGGCAAAGACAAAAATGGTGTGATTAATTATATGAAAGGTGCCAACATCGGTGGTTTTGTAAAGGTGGCTACCGCCATGAAAGCCCAAGGTTATGTTTAACATCGTTATATGCGAACCATAGCGGAACTCCCCCACCCCGATTTCAAGATCACAATCTTTGCAATGAACCAGAAATTTATTGTCAAGTTCGAGCAAGGTACACTCGAACAGGTTTATAAAATTGCCGAGAGTGACGTGACCGGCGGGGTTGATGGGTTATTCCAGTTGATTGATACCGAGTTTGCCCAATCCGTTTCCCTCCGCTTTGACGAGATGCGGAAAAGCTTTGTGGATACCTATAAGCGGCATGAATATTAAGCCATAAGCTTGCCAACGAGGGTCGGCACGCCGGTGGTCGCTTTCTGGTCGATGTATGTGGCCGATCGCACAATCGGCAATTTAGAAGCAAAAGGGTCTACGACATAAATTTCGGTTTCCGGAAGAACTTCTTCAACGAGGCTGGCAGCTGGGTAAACTTGCAATGAAGTCCCGATAATGACGAATATCGACGCCTGTCGGCAGATCTGTATCGCTTCGCCCATGGTTGGAACGGGTTCGCCAAACCATACGACATGCGGACGTAATTGGCTGCCTAATGCACAATGTTGGCCCATAGCAATTTCACTGCCCGTGATGGGATAGGTAAGCCGGGAATCGATACTCGATTGTGATTTCGTTATTAAACCGTGCAGATGTATCACGTTCGTTGACCCTGCCCGCTCGTGTAGATCGTCAATATTTTGGGTGATGATGGTCACTTGGTTCGTCCGTTCAAGCGCTGCGAGCGCAAGGTGTGCCGCATTGGGCGTTGCATCTAAAACGGCTTTCCGACGCAAATTATAGAATGCCTGGACCTGCTCTGGATTACGTTGCCATGCCTCCGGCGTTGCAACGTCTTCCACACGGTAACCTTCCCACAACCCATCGTCTCCCCTGAACGTCTTTAGGCCGCTCTCCGCCGAGATTCCGGCGCCGGTGAACACAACGATATGCTTTTCCATTAAACTTGTCCTTTATCGGTGATGAAGCTTGCGGCTCCCGCAGGTTTCACCACCGACACAAAGTAACTATTTTCTACGGAATCTGAGAATGATTCCAATGGGAATGGCTTACCTTTGAACCGATGATTGAATTATATACAGACGGCGCATCCAGCGGCAATCCGGGCCCCGGTGGATACGGCACCATTCTGCGCTCGGGTCCTCATTATAAGGAGCTCTCTGAAGGGTTTCGCAAAACCACGAACAACCGCATGGAATTGATGGCCGTAATTAAAGGTCTGGAGGCACTCAAAAAGCCGAACCAGCAGGTGACCGTTTATTCGGACTCTAAGTACGTTGTTGATGCCGTGGAGAAAGGTTGGGTACACGGCTGGGTACGGAAAGGGTTTGCGGGCAAGAAAAATAGTGATCTTTGGATTCGTTTCCTGAACGTTTACAAACTGCATCATGTCCGATTCGTATGGGTGAAGGGCCATGCTGGCCACGCCGAGAATGAACGCTGCGACCGCCTCGCGGTGCAAGCGGCCCAAGATACCGCCCATTGGAAAATCGATAGCGTGTTCGAAATAGGGAATGCCGGGTAAAATACCTATTTTGGTGTATTGCCGATCCCTCTGTTTTTCGCGATGTTTGCTACATACTAATAATAAGTTTCTAAAAAAAACCATAAGATGAAAGGTACAAACATCCGGAAAAAAAGTAGATTGAATCTTATTCCTATTGAGTTGGCTCAACAAATGGTCAACGCGTATGACAAGCAGCGGCGTGGTCCAGCAGCGAGGAAACGGAGCAAGGAACTCGGGAAGAAAGTGGACGAGCCCCGTTCATTTTGGGTGAGTAAGGAAGCGCTGCTTGAATTGTTGGAAATCAATAAGGCCGACGGGATTCGCTTTTACTACGCCATTGCAGATGATTATCCAGGATTTGAATTGAAAAGACCCGAACATAAAAAAGCACATACTGCAGTCATGGTTGCAACTCGGTCTGATGATCCGGACAATCCAACGATGTTGAATAGCGTGGATTGTCTGAATTTCCCAAAACCGACGACAATGACGGCAAGTAAAGGCAAAATTGGCCCAGTGGTGCTTCCCATCGCTCCGTCGCAAGCCGGTTTGCCGGCGGACGAGTTGGATCTGTGCCCTCCCCCATCGCCGAAAGGTCAGTTGTTATGATGAAATACATGCTCCACCAAGCAGCCCGTATCTGTTACGGTGGAGCATTTCTTTATCTATACCGCTAAAAGGAACATCAACCTATGAATAATATCACCATCGCGCTATTGGGTTTGGTTTTACTGGGTGCAGTAATCGGATTTTACAAACGTTCTTCCCTTGACATACCGATATTGAAACTGTTTCCATACTTCTTGTTGTTTCAGTTTCTTTACCAATTGTTTGCATCACTGTATTCCTTTGTGTTTACCGATCACGCCTCCAACCATTTTATTTTCAATGTAACATTGCCTATAAATATCCTGTATTTCGGCGCGTTGTTCTATGGTGTGGTTAGGCACCCCATGAAACGAAAAGTAATAATCATCGGTACGGTACTAAACCTGTTATTCTACTTCATTGATTTGTTATTCATTCAGGAAATTTCATTCCTGATGACCTATCCGCGTACCACGATGGCCGTATCTTTGGTCGTTTTTGCATTATTATATTTTCACGAGGTTGTGAAGTCCGACCGGCAATACGAAACCAACCCGGCTCGAAATGTGATTTTCTGGATTGTTACCGGAATATTTTTCTTCTATTTGAGCAGCACGCTCACCATCATCTTTTGGAGTTATTTTGTAGTCAACGATGTTTATTTCGGATCAGTGATGTTACGGGTGTTTGCGTTTATATTGTATTCGATGTACATTGCTGGTATTTTGCTTCATCAGCCACCTCGGCGAGTCTATTAACCTATCATGAAACATTGAATCGTGGAAAACCCCATCGAAACGACTAACATAGAAATTGCAATTGCTATCCTATTTGGCAGTTTGATGCTCGCACTGATTGGGGTGTTTATGTTTCTCATGGTCATCATTTACCAGAAGCGGAAGATAAAGTCCATCAGAACGCAGCAACAACTGATTGCCCAATACGAGCAAGCCGTCTTGAAAGCCAAGGTGGAAATCCGTGAAGAGACACTTAAATATGTTGGACAGGAGCTACACGATAATGTGGGACAGGTCCTTTCTTTGATCAAACTTTACCTCTCCCGTCCCGACCCGCAACGTAAAGCCGACGTTAGGCAACTGATCGACCAGGCGATTAAGGACATCCGGCTATTGTCACACGACCTCAACATCAACCGCGTAGAACAGTATTCACTTAGCGATTTCATCGAACAAGAACTGAATAAGGTTCAAAAGGCGGGTGTTATTAAGACATCGTTCAAGAATGAGGGATTTTGTGAACCGGCTTCTGTCCATGACCGATTGATGATTAGTCGGATATTTCAAGAATGCATCAACAATATCTTAAAACATGCGGACGCTAAACATATATTCGTTAAGTTCGTAGCGGAGAATGGAATTTGCGCCTTGTCAATAACGGACGATGGTGTAGGTTTCGAGGTGGGCTCGGTGCCGATGGGGTCGGGGCTCCACAACATATATGATCGGGTGAAACTCATCGGCGGGGAAATCGATGTTTTATCTTCCCCAGGGAAAGGGACCAAAATTATGTTACGGATGCCGCGGGAATAGCTGTTCTTGCGGGAAAAGCGTTGAGACCAATGATAACTATCGCTATAGCGGATGACCACAAGTTGATGTCGGAAGGTATTGCTTCGATTTTACAGTCGGACCCCCAACTGTCCGTCGTTAAGATTTGCAGTAATGGCAGGGAACTCGTGGAGTACCTGCGGGCGGAGGCAGTTGATCTGGTACTGATTGATCTGAATATGCCCATACTCAATGGCCCGGATACGATTCGCATCATAAAGAATGAGCGGATTTCATGCAAAGTCGTAGTACTCAGCATGTATGCCGATGAAAACATCTATGCCAGGTGCCGTGAATTGGATATCAACGGCTACTTACACAAGGACTCGGACGCCCAGCACCTCATTGACACCATTAAGCTTATCTACAACGGTAAGGACTACTACGATTATGACCATACGGCAGTGGTATCAGTGCCCAGCGCACTTTTTGACGATAAGTTCTTAAATAGGTTCAAGCTCTCGCCACGCGAGCTGGAAATCATCACGTTGGTGAGAAACGGATTGACCAATAACGAAATAGCGGAAAAGCTTTTCCTTTCCGTACACACCGTTATGACCCACCGTAAAAACATTCTACATAAACTGGAGGTCCGTAACACAGCCGAGATGCTCTCGTTGATTAATAACGGTTAGGCGAGTCGCTATACACGTACCGTATTTCTTCGCGGAGGTTGTATCGCGAGGCCATCACCTCACCATAAGCACCGGCAGTTCGAATGGCAATCAAATCACCCCGTTGGGTCACCGGGAGCGGCACTTCTTTTCCGAAGCAGTCGCTACTTTCGCAAATGGGGCCAACTACATCGTAATGTATCGGTTCGCCCATAAGGCTGTTTGCATACGCGGACAGGTTCTCTATCCGGTGGTAAGCTTGGTATAGCGCCGGGCGCAACAGTTCGGTCATTCCGGCATCGATGATGAGAAAGTTTTTCTTGATGCCGTTCTTTACGTAGAGCACCCGTGAAACCAAACTCCCACATTGCGATACCAGTGCCCGGCCCAACTCGAAATGCACCTCCTGACCCGGCTTCCGCTCCAGGAACTCATCGAAAACCGAAAAATAGCCTTGGAAATCAGGTATCGAGCGGGTATCCGGCTCGTGATAATCGACACCGAGGCCGCCGCCAACGTTCAGTACCGATAACCGGAAGCCCCGCTCATCAAACCAATTGTTCAATTCGTTTACCTTTACACATAGGCTTTTGAATACATTCAGGTCGGTTATCTGTGAGCCTACATGGAAATGGATTCCCACCAGGTCGATGTGTTGGCATCGTCTTAAGGTTTCGATGGCCGTTGTCAATTCCCAGTGCGCAATACCGAATTTGTTTTCATCTAAACCCGTTGTGATATATTGGTGGGTATGAGCGTCGACATTCGGATTGATTCGAAGTGCTATCCGGGCCTTTTTGTTTTGCGCCGCGGCCAATGTGTCGATCACTTCGAGCTCCTGCGTAGACTCGACATTGAAAGCAAAGATATCGTTGTCCAGCGCGTAAGTAATCTCTTTGTCAGACTTGCCCACGCCTGCGAACACTATTTTGCCTGGATCGAAGCCGGCTTCAATCGCTTTGCGTATCTCGTTTCCACTGACGCAATCGGCACCGAAACCCGTGTCGCGAATACAACCCAAGAGGCGGTCATTGAAATTCGCCTTGAGGGCATAATGCACATGGAAACCCAAGGGGTCGGCGGATTGGCGAGCTGCTGCGAGCGTTTGTTCCAACAGGCCCATATCGTAGTAATAAAACGGTGTTTCCTGCTGGGCAAATGCGCTAATGCGACTGGAATCGAACATCATATATTCGGTCACGTACGTAAGTAATTTAGAAAAGCCTATTATGCAATGATCGGAGTGCTTCAACCTTATCTGCCGTCTGTAGCAATAGAGAGATGTTATAATTGCTACCCCCATACGAAATCATTCGTATCGGGATATGTTTAACAGCATCCAGTACACGCGACGCATAGCCGTGCGTATCCCAGCCAAAGTCGCCCACCACACAAACAATGGTTTGGTCGCGGTCGATCTCTACAGTACCGAAATCCTTAAGTTCCTGTTCGATTTCATGTAGGTATTTCGTGTCGTCTATGGTCAATGAAACGGCGACTTCGGATGTTGTAATCATATCTATTGGTGTTTTGTAACGTTCAAACACCTCAAAAACCCGCCGCAAGAATCCGTAAGCCAACAACATACGCGATGAATGGATACGAATGGCCGTGATGCCATCTTTCGCAGCGATGGAGCGCACGATACCTTTTGCCGCCCCGTCTTTGCTGATCAGCGTGCCGGGTGCATTCGGCGCCATGGTATTGAGGAGGCGTACCGGCACGTTGAATCGCTGCGCCGGAAAAACACTTTGCGGATGGAGGATTTTGGCGCCGAAATAAGCAAGCTCCGCTGCCTCGTCAAAACTCAGGTGGGCAATGGGTCCGGTGCCCTTAACGATCCGAGGATCGTTATTATGCATACCATCGATATCGGTCCATATCTGTATTTCGTCTGCACCGATGGCAGCACCGATGAGCGACGCCGTATAATCACTCCCTCCTCTTCGGAGGTTATCGATTTCGCCGAAAGCATTCCGACAGATATATCCCTGTGTGATAAAAAAATTATGGTCGTTCGATTGCAGCAACAGCTCATTCAATTGCTCACGGAGAAAGTCGATTTTTGGCTCATTGTCCTCGTCTATTCTCATAAAATCCAAGGCGGGCAATAGTTTCGACCTTATGCCAAGTTCCGTTAAATGGAAATGGAATAACGTGGTTGAAATCAATTCTCCCTGCGCAAGGATGATTTTCTCCTCAGCGGGTGTGAAAAGTTGATTTGAAAAAGAGGCTATCAAATTGAAATGGTAATCGATCAACTCTTGGCCATTCTGTTTTCCCTCTTCCGTCGTGAAAAGTTCTGCCAACAGCTTTCGATAGCTATCGTACAGCGCATTGATGAGCGCTGATGCGTTGTCTTTATTGCCCGCGAGAAATGCATGAGAAATTTCCACCAAGGCATTGGTGGTACCAGCTACGGCCGATAACACAATGATTTGGCGGTTTTGCGGATTGATGATATCCAGCAATCCCTTTATGCGCTCCGCACTTCCTACGGAAGTCCCCCCAAATTTTAAAATTTTCATTGATGGTATGCTCTGTGCCTTTACTTTTTGAGGTGCTCAATGATCAGTTGTGCTAATTCCGCACCGATCCGCTCCTGTGCTTCGCCTGTTGCCGCACCAATGTGCGGTGTAAGCGAAACCTTCGGATGGGTAAGCAACTCTTTACGGGGTGTAGGCTCGTTATCGTAAACGTCCAGTCCCGCAAACGCAACCTTGCCACTGTCAAGCGCTTCGATAAGCGCCAGCTCCTCGATTACTCCTCCCCGCGAAGCGTTCACTAGCCCAACGCCAGGTTTCAATAGATCAAATTCCGCTTTTCCAATGATGGGCCTGTCGGTAAAGGGCACGTGGATGGAGATGAAGTCTGCTTTGCGTAGCAGTTCCTCGGTCTCCACCTGTTGTATAGGCACATCTACGGTTATCCCTCCTGACAGCTCCAAAGGAAGGCTTTTAGGTGCTTCGAAAAGGTCACTTACGATCACGTCCATGCCCAAGCCCAGTCCTACCTTCGCCGTTTCCCGGCCGATCCGGCCAAAGCCGATAATACCGAGTGTTTTCCCGCGCAGTTCAACCCCTTTGGCATAGGCCTTTTTTAGGGTGCCGAAATTCGTGTCGCCTTCTGTCGGCATTTTCCGTTGGGCATCGTATAGAAAGCGAACGCCACTCAACAGGTGCGCAAACACCAGTTCTGCAACCGACAGCGAGGACGCTGCGGGGGTATTTACCACGGTTATCCCCTTTGATCGGGCATATTCCACATCGATGTTATCCATGCCTACGCCGCCACGACCGATTAATTTCAGGTTTGGACAGCCATCGATAAGTGCCGCGCGTACTTTGGTTGCGCTACGCACCGTAATGGCATCGTATTCCGGTAACTTTTCGGCTAGCTCTTCTTGGGGTATATGGGTGGTATCTACGGTGAATCCTGCATCCTCAAGCAATTGCTTGCCTAAGGGGTCGATACCGTCATTTGCTAATATCTTCATGTTTCGTTGTCTATTTATTGTTTTCTTCAAATTCCTGCATGGTATCCACTAATGCATTCACGCCCGTGATGCTCAGAGCATTGTAAATCGACGCGCGGAAGCCACCAACACTGCGGTGCCCCTTCAGGCCCACCAACCCACGTTCTTTCGCGAGTTCGAGGAACGCGCCTTCATGCGCCTTGTTTTCGGTTACAAATGTCACGTTCATCCTCGACCGATCCTCTGTTCGGGCCGTGCCCTTAAACAATGAGTTCCGATCGATTTCATCATACAATGTACGTGCTTTGATGATATTTTCCTGCTCGATAACCGATATGCCACCTTTGTTTTTCAACCAGCGGAGATTCAGCATGGCCACATAAATCGAAAACACCGGCGGCGTGTGGTACATCGAATGTGCATTGATATGCGATTGGTAATCGAAAATCGTCGGTATTGTCCGACCAGTTTTTCCAAGCAGTTCCTCTTTAATGATGACTACGGCCGCGCCCGCTGGTCCTATATTCTTCTGCAACCCTGCATAAATGAGGCCGAAATCGGCTACATTGATTACGCGGCTCATGATGTCGGATGACATATCGGATACCAATGGCACGCTTGTTTTGGGCGCTTCGAAGACTTCCGTACCAAAAATGGTATTGTTGCTTGTGAAATGCAAGTACGCGGCATCGGCCGGTACTTCATAGGTCTTGGGCACATAATTATAATTGGCATCTGCCGAAGAGGCTATGACCGCTACATCGCCGAATTTTTTCGCTTCCTTGATGGCTTTGCTAGCCCAGGTGCCGGTATCGAGATAGGCCGCTTTGCCTCCCTCCGGCAACAAGTTCATTGGCACCAGCGGGAATTGGGTGCTGGCTCCGCCCTGCATGAAAATAACGGCGTACCCCTGCGGTACCGAAAGCAACTCACGCACCAATTGCTCGGCTTCTACCATCACTGCTTCAAACTCTTTGCTGCGATGTGAAATTTCCAAGATAGACAGCCCAGTGTCATTAAAATTCAATACAGCTTGGGAGGCTTCCTGAAAAACTTCCTGGGGCAATATGCATGGCCCCGCTCCAAAATTATGCTTCATGTTGTTTTATCTGAGAGGTGTACCCTTTTAATTTGCCGCAAAAATAAGAATTATTTATTGTAATTCGTTCAATAATTCTAATAATGTATTGCGAATTATTCAAAGATAAGTGCGTGTTATTAAATCAACAATAACGTTTTCCAAGCCTTCGTTACATCACCGTCGTCGAGCAACGCCGCGGCCTTCCGGTGCAAGTGGATTTGTAGTGTTGCTTTGTCGCCGATGAAGGCATCCAATATCTCCCGGGTTTCGGGGTCCGTTCGCAATGCATCTACCTCGTCCTCCGTAGGCAGCACTTCGACATTCCCCAGTTGGCCCAAGTGATTACCGGTGAGCACAGGCGACTGCCGGATATGCTGCGGTAGCTGGTCTACCCCTATTCCGCGGTTCCGCAGGGGCTTAGGGACTTCAAACAGGTTGGCGGGCGTTACCCGGCAATACCAGTCGCCACCCAATCGCGCCACGAGATCGAGCTCCGCCTGATCGATGCGGTCTTCCGCATCCAGCAGGCCGTTGTGCACATGCATCCGCACCACCTCGGCCAGCACTAAATTCCCGGCGCCGGGAATGTCGGACAACTCGATGACCTGCCGCACCCGGCATTCCAGTTGCACGGGCGATTCCGCCACGCGCGGGGGCGATACCAGCTCTGCCGCCAATGGCGTAAAACCCGACTTGATAAATTCGTCGACACCGCGCTCATATTCGGTGCTTGCGAGCGATTGCTGTTGTACCATGGCATAGTTGACCATGTTGATAACCACTTCCGGCACATCGCGGATATTTTCCAGCGTATGTTTCGTGCTACCGTCGCGCATGCGCCGCAAGGGCGAAAACACGCAAATCGGCGGACGGTGCGACATGAGGTTGAAGTAGCTGAATGGACTCAGGTTGACCTTGCCTGCTTTGTCTACCGTACTCGCGAAACAAATCGGTCGCGGTGCGATGGCGTATTTCAGCAAGTTGTCAAACTGCGGATGGGTAAGCGGATCGATGGTTTTTGTCATTGAAGTCAAAGCTATGAAACTATGGGGCATT
>CAZTJY010000080.1:0-19257 GCA_964613725.1 uncultured Parapedobacter sp.
AACCCATCCCCATCAGCATACCTCGTTGTAGATGGTTATACACTGATTAATGGCCGGGTTGGATTCCGTGCGGCTCAAGGGATTTCCCTTTTTGTTTGGGGCCGCAATCTTTTCGATACGGACTACTTCGAGCAGCTATTGCCTGCAGGAGGAAACGCCGGCCACTACGCAGGTGTGCTGGGCGATCCCCGGACGTACGGCGTTACGCTGCGGTACGCGTTTTGACAGACGCAGATCCGTCCGATGAGGCAAGAAAAAAGCGAAGGTCATGTGGCCTTCGCTTTTTTTTAACTACAAGTTCGGATTGTTATTGATTTCATTCAGCGGTATCGGAAAGAGGTAGTATTTGCTGTTGGGTGCCGGTTCCGACCCGTCCGGGAATTTGGTAATCCAATGGCCCCGAAGCGATACCGTATTACCCGCGTCATCCACAAACGTTTCCGTGGTTTCCTTCCTCACGGGCGCGGTTTGCAGCCGTAAGATGTCGTACAGGCGGAAACCCTCACCCCAAAGTTCCTTACGGCGTTCGAGCAGGATTTCGTCGATAACGGCCGCTTTATCGTATTCCGTGGCTGTCAGATCCGGAAGATTCCGGTTGCGTCGCAATTCATTTAGCACGGTAACCGCGCCCGCTACATCACCCAGCCGGGCCTTGCTCTCCGCCTCGATAAGCAATAGCTCCGACGCACGCATCAACACAATGTGCGCGTCGTGGTTGGGGTACTTATTGCGGAATTTACGGTACCGGTAGTGACGGTACAACGCTTCATCGGGTTGCGACGCGATGTCAAACAGCGACTTACGGATGTCGCCATCTTCAAATAAGGCAATGAAATGTGGGTCGGGCATGATACTGTTGTACCCGTAGTACAGGTTCGTTCCCCCGGCATTGGTAGTATAAGGGGTCGTTTCGATGTACGCAAAGTATGAAGCACTGCCTAGGTTCTGCGTGGCGGTTTGCGGGTGCCCCCAAATCCATTCCGGATTGCTGGCGTCATTGAAACCTTCCGTGTAACGGTCGGCGGTCATAATCGCATATCCCTCCCGCGCTTTCGCCGCATAGGTTCCGGCAAGGTCCCAATTTTCGAGGGTAAGGTGCGTGCGGGCCAGCAAGCCGTATACGACATGGATGTCGGGCCGGTTCTTGACCGTCCGCTCAAACCCCGGCAGTAGTTTTTCAGCTTCCGTCAAATCGCTAATGATCTGGTCATACACCTCCTGCACGCTGGCCAGTGGTTGGGGTTCTGTTTCTGGCGTGGTTGGCTCGGTATAAATCGGCACCGCCTTCGCGTTCGCGTCCTTGGCGTAGGTGAATTGGTATTGGCGCACCAAATTGAGGTAGTTATAAGCACGAAGCGCATAACCCTGACCTTTCAGGTATTTCAGGGTAGGCGTGCTGCTCTCGTCCAACGTTATATTGGCTATAATGTTGTTGGCGTGGTCAATTGACGTGTACTGCAAGGTCCAAAAGAACAACGCACGCCGGGTGGTATTGTCAAACGGATCGCGGTAGGGGTACGAATCGCGATAGCCGTACCGGCCGTCGCGGGCAAACGCATCCTCGCCCATCACATCGTGGGTAAGGAAAATCGTGGGAAGCCCCGGATTGTCTTGCGATGTGCTATTTTCCATGAGGAAGCGGATAGCGCCGTTAACGAACGCGTCGATGTTGCGCTCGGAGGAAAACACTTCCGGCGTGGTGACCTGTGTGGCCGGTGCCGTATCGAAAAAACTGTCGCTGCACGATGCGAACAGGATTGAAAAAGCTGCGATATAGTTGAATTTGTGTTTCATGAACGAAAAATATGTTGGTTAAAAAGATACATTGAGCACAAAGGAATACGATTTTTGAGCCGGGTAGCGGTAATAGGTAGTGCCGCCCACGGTCTGCTCGGGGTCTAACCCCTTGTGGCCGTAGAATGTCAGTAGGTTTTCGCCGACCAGACCGATACGGACCGCCTCAAACCCCCATTTTGAAACGAGCGGTTGCGGTAGGTTGTACGACAGGTTGACGTTCCGCAAGCGGGCATAAGTGGCGTCGAACAAAAAGCGCGTTGAAGGGATGGTATTCCACGCGTCCGACACATAGGAAAGACGGGGGAAATCCGTTTCCGTGTTTTCCGGTGTCCACCGGGTAAGGGCTTCTTTAGACCAATTGCGGCCAGGAGCATAGCCGAGGTGCATGATCATGGGCTGGTCACCGTCGAATAGCTTGCCGCCAATGCTATAGGATAAGAGGAAGGAGAGGTCAAACCCCTTATAAGAAAAGCTGTTGCCCAAACCGCCGTAAAGATCGGGCAACGAACTTCCCTGGAAGTAGGGTGTGGCTTCCGTCTGGTTTTCCGTAGTGGTGCGCCCGGTCACGTTCCCGTTTTCGTCCACGACATCCTTATACCAGGTGGCTTTCCCGTTTTCGGGATTTACGCCGGCCCATTCTTTTATGTAGAAATCGTAGACCGATCCGCCTTCCACCATTTTTTTAGTGTTGCCGTATTGCCCGATCGATCCGGTCAATATCTCCTTTTGGGGCAACTTGGTGATCTTATTTATGTAATGCCCGAAGTTAAGCGTTACGTCCCAACGGAAGTCTCCATTGCGGATGGGAACACCCGTTAGCTGTCCATCTATACCCCGGTTGCGTAGCGAACCGATATTGGCATCGATACCGCTGTAACCCGTCGATGGCGACAGGGGCTTAGTAAACAGCAGGTCTTTAGAACGTCGGTCGAATAGATCGAGCTGGGCGATCAGCCGGTTGTTGAACAGCGAAATGTCGACGCCGAAGTTGAGGTTCAGGTTGGTCTCCCACTTCAGGTTGGGCGTAGGCAAGTCTGACGGCAGCAGCCCCAGCATATCCAAGCTGTTGTAGATCGAGTAAAAGCCGCCATAGGCATAATTGCCTACGTTATCGTTACCCTGTGCACCATAACTGAAGCGGAGGTTGGCGTTATCGATGGCCGATACGTCTTGCAGGAAGTTCTCTTCTTTAACATTCCATGAGGCACCCACCGACCAGAAATTGCCCCAGCGCGCTTGTTGGCTGAACCTTGACGAGCCGTCGCGGCGAAAGCTAGCCGAAAAGTGATAACGGCCCAGGTAATCGTAGTTGACCTGCGCGAGCCAGCTCGACAGGCGATAGTCGGCAGACGTACCATCGAACGCGTCGATAACGGTCCCTGCCGATGGTTCGGTTTTTCCCAGCACAGGGAAGCCTGTCCGGCTTCCCGAGAGGGACGATGTCCGGTTTACATATACTTCGGGGCCGGCCAGCAGGCTGACATGGTGCGAACCGCCCAGATCGGGCGCATAATTGAGAAAGCTGTTAACGGTATAATTAAGGGTACGATCTGCGCTCTTGCTTGCCGTTCCGGCGCCGTCGGCGATCACGCCGGTGCTGTAATAGGGGTGGGAATACGAATGTGAGGTGCGTGCCCGGTAGTCGATGCTTGCCGTTGAGCGCAGAAACAGCCCATCGAGCAAGGTGATGGTCAGGTTGGTTCCCAGCAGCACAGCATCCGTCCGGTTGCCGAAAATGGCGTGCTCCGCGCTTCCCAGCACATTGACGCCACTGGCTGCTGTTGTGGGGCGCCATATCCCGTAGTCCCACTTTCTGTCGCCGTTTTCATCGAGGACATATGAGCCGTCGGGATTGCGCTCGTACACGGGATAGATATTTGAAATGAGCCGTTGGAAGTTGGCCACGTTTCCCTGGTCGCTGTCGCTCTGCGCGGGTGCCTTTTGGAAACTCGACGAGAGTGAGACATTGGCGCCCACATCGAACCAGTCGTTTATTTTGGACTGCACGTTGGTACGGAGGTTGTACCGCTCGAATCCGGACATGCGGATCCAGCCTTGCTCGTTCAGGTAGCCGCCCGAGAAGTAGTATTTCGTATGGGCACTCCCGCCGCTTACGCTCAGATCGTATTGCTGCCGTAGGCCGGGCCGGGAAATCGCGTCGCCCCAGTCGTCGTTCCATAGCGGCGTGGCACCGGAAGCCAGTCGGCCGTCCGTACCCACGGGATTGGGGTACTGCGGCCCGAAAATATTCACTTTCAGTGAACCGTCCACGAGGTAATCCGTAGCGTATTGGGCAGCCTCCTCGGCCGTTTTGCCTTGGTCTACCTGGGTATTGCGGATCGCTTCCCATTGCAATTCATAGTATGCTGCCGCAGAGAGGTACGCATAGTCTTTTATCGCCCGGCCCGTATATCCGAAGTTGGTCGAAAAGCTGACCCGTGGTTTCGCGTTCAGGGCTCCCGATTTGGTTGTCACCACAATCACGCCGTTGGCCCCGCGCGATCCGTAGAGCGCGCTTGCGGTGGCGTCTTTCAACACAGAGATCGACTGGATGTCTTTCGGGTTCAATTGAGTGAGGCTCGCACCCGGGATGCCGTCGATGACGTACAGCGGCGCGGTAGATGCGTTGACGGAGCCTATGCCCCGCACGTAGAGTTCGGCGTCACTTCCCGGCTGCCCTGCTTGTGCCACGGACTGCATTCCGGGTACCGTGCCTTGAAGCGCCTTGCCTACGGTGGTGATCTGCAGGTTTTCCAATTCGCGGGCTCCCACCACGGCCACCGATCCCGTATAGCTCGATCGTTTCGCCGAGGTATAGCCCACCACAACGGTTTCGTCCAGTACGTTCACGTCTTCTGCCAAGCTGATGGTGACGGGATTGCTGGCGGTCGCTACGGTGAGTTGTTGGGTCTTGTAACCGATAAAGGTTACCGTTAAGGTAATGGGCAGCGGTCCGTCTGTGGTGATGGTGAAGTGGCCGTCGGCGTCGGTAACCGTACTTTCGTGTGTTTGCTCCACGGCGATGGTCGCGCCCGCAATCGCGTTACCGGTGGCGTCTACAACGGTACCACGTATCGATTGTTGCCCGTATAATACCAATGTATATAAGAAGGAAATGAAAAACGCTATGGCATGTGTTATCTTTGTCATAATTCTAAACGTTTGTGTTAGAAGTAAGCGCTTCCGGGTCCGACTGCAATTGGCTTTAGGGAGCGCTTAACTTATTAGCTATTTTGTTGTTTTATCCTGTTGCCCTCCAATGAGTTCCGCCAGCTTCTGTTGCAGTGCTTCCCCCCGGAGGTTGCGGGCGACGATCGTGCCTTCGGGTCCAATGAGGAAGTTGCTTGGAATGGCCCGTACGCCATAAATGGCGGCCGCGTCGCTGTCCCAGAACGTGAGGTCCGATACGTGGGGCCAGGTAAGCCCATCCGTTTCGATGGCTTTCAGCCAGGCATCTCTGGTCTTGTCGAGCGATACGCCGAATACCGAAAACCCCTTGTCTTTGTACCGCTGGTAGGCCGCCACTACATTTGGGTTTTCGCGGCGGCAGGGTCCGCACCAAGCAGCCCAGAAGTCGAGCAGCACATAGCCCTTACCGAGGTGGTCTGAAAACCGCACGCTTCTGCCGTCGGGGGCGGTCGATGTGAAATCCGGTGCTTTCTTGCCGGGCAAAACCGTTTCCAACGTGTTGGCCAGACCATGTAACACGGTTACGTATTGCGTATTTTGGAGCGATGGGGCCAACATGGCCGTATGCTGCCTGATTTCTTCAGGACTCATCCGGTAGGCGTAGTTACGGTACAGTACATAAGCCGTGGTGATGGAGGATGGGGCCTCCTTGATGAATTCCGCGATCTGCACATCCTGGCGCGTACTGTAATCAACGAAGCGAGCATGTGCACTGGATCCCGTTACAGTCGAGTTCCGGAAGTTGTCGATGTCAAATGTCACCACTATGGGCGCATCCTCAAGAAACACATAGAACGGTGTCCGATTGGTGTCGAGGGTAAGGCCATAAAGTTCGGGCAACGGTACCTTCGTGTGGAAAGCGAAGCGCCCGTCCTGTATTGCCGCCGAGTCGACCGTGCGAAAAAGCTTGTTGTCGAAGCGTTGGAGGTAGATGGTCTGCCCGTCGCTGCCCGCAGCCGTCCCCGTGAGCCGCAATGCTGTTTGTTGCTGTGCATGGGCGATGCCCAGGAACAGTAATAAAAGTATGCCTAATGCTGTTCTTCTGTTCATATGTAATTATTTAAAGTTATTTTCGGTAGTCCAATGCCGGCGCACGGTCGCCAAGGAGCGATTTATATTCGAAGTCGGGGCCTCTGCGTTCATCAAACTCTTTTTTCACTTGTTCAACCAGCGAAGGATCGGCGTATAAATCGATGGCGGTCAGCGCAAAAACCTTGGCCGTGTTGATTAGCGATTTGGTGCCGATGGTGGTGCCGCCGGCCGCTACGTTCTGCCAGCTGTGCCCTGGGCTGCCCGGTACGAACGTGGCCGTGCCGAACGAAACCGTGGGAACGTTCCAGCTCACGTCGCCCACATCGGAAGACCCGCCCCCAGCAGACGGCACCTCCTCGGCCAATGGCTGTACCTTTGCCACGTCTTCCAATGCCGTAACGGGCAATCCATTACCTTTGGCGATGGCTTCGGCAAAATCCCTTTCGCGGGCATCGTAATGGATGCCGCCAACAGCCTCGAGGTTTTTCTGAAGGACCTCCGCCAACGTACGGTTAGGCAACCGTTCATAGAATCCTGCGATGATTTCCGTATCGACGGACGTCTGCGTGCCCTGGGCTGCCCCAGCCGCTGCCTCGCCCAACCATTTGGTCAGGTCTTGAAGCACTTCACGGTTGGGATGGCGGATGTAGTAGGATACCCTTGCCACCTCGGGAACGATGTTTGGCGCATCGCCGCCGTTGGTAATCACGTAATGGATACGCGACGCTGTGGGAATGTGCTCGCGGAGCAAATTGACCATGTAATTGAACGCTTCCACGCCATCGAGGGCGGACCGCCCCTTGTCGGGGCTGGCCGCAGCATGCGCCGCTTTGCCCCGGAACGTGTAATCCACCATTTGGATTGCCGTCCCCGTACTCACGTTTACGGCATTCTTGGTGGAGGGGTGCCAATCCAGCACGATGTCGACACCGTCAAAAAAACCATCGCGTACGAGGTATACCTTACCGCCGCCACCCTCTTCGGCCGGCGTACCGAACACCTTGATGGTACCTTGGTGCCCGGTTTCGGTGAGCCACGCCTTGATGGCCACGGCTCCGGCGACCGAAGCTGTGCCAAACACATTATGTCCGCACGCGTGGCCGCTGCTATCCTCTGCCACGGGTTTGCGATACGGCACCGTATCTTGTGAAATACCGGGCAGGGCATCAAACTCAGCCAAAAGCGCAACGACTGGATCGCCGCTGCCGTAAGTCGCAACGAATGCCGTAGGCATACCCGCCTGCCCCGTTTCTATGGTAAACCCGTTTGACCGGAGGTGCTCCTGCAAGAGACCTGAACTCTGCGTCTCTAAGAACCCCAGCTCGGGTGCCGACCATATGGCTTTCTGGATCCGGTCATAAGTGTTAAACGCCTTGTCGAGGTAGTTGAGGGGTACATCGGTGTGTTGCTGCCCAAACAGCAGCACCGGGAACAATAAGGTTATTACCCATCCAATTATTGCGTGTTTATTGATCATATATGAAAATTATTAATGTATACCAATCACCTATAGTGAAGCTCTTTTCGCAATTGCATGTGCGTTGTATCGGCTAATTGCCGCCAAGGTCTTTTCGGCTCGCCAAGATCGTAGTCACTTATCTTCGCCCCACACAACTGGGGCAGGAATTAGCACCTTAAGGTGGCTTCAGGTTGCTAAGACGTCATGGGGCCTTTCCCTCGGTCTTTCTTGATAAGCATAAGTAAAAGAACTAACGAGGCAAATGTATAATTTAAATCTACTAAACAGATAGGATTTGTTCCGAATTGATATTCCCATGACAAAAGCGGTCATAATGCACTTCTGTAGGCGATTTTCATGAGAATAAATAATCCACTAAATTAGTAGTCTTTTTGCGAAAAATAATATCTTTGCCTAGCGAAATGTGATTCAGTGGGACGGATCGGGAAAGGTTTCTAAAAAAACACTGCTAATGGAACAGGCAACCACGCTGGTAAAAATCAAAGGCTTGCGAAAGTCGCGCGGACTATCGCAGGCCGATATGGCGCAGGCGTTACATATTGCATTGAAGACCTACCAGAATATCGAAGCTGGGGTTACGCGGATTGACATCGAGCGGCTCGGACAGATCGCGGCCGTATTAAACACCACGCTTCATGAATTGGTGGGTGCCGAAAAAGCACCGCGCGAAACCATTGAGCGGTTCATCGCTGAGGAGAAAGCCCTATACAACAAAATCATTCACGACAAAGAAGCGTATATTGCTCAACTGGAAGACAGTATCCGCTTTTATCGCGAAATACTGAAGCAAGAGCTCACTAACCACTAACCAACCTTGCGCACACCGGTGGTGGCGCCCCCTTCGAGGGTAAGGTCCACCGGCTTATTTTGTTTCCAAGCGCCCCGGGTGAAGTCGGGGATATCCAGCGAGCGCGAGCGCCGGGCCACCGATTGTTCGCTCAGCGGGATAATGGAGCTCCACGACACGGAGTCGTATACGTCTATATCCAGTGGCAGCCCGTTGCGTAGGCAATCGATCAGCCGCCAATCCATGATGAAGTCCATGCCGCCATGGCCGCCCACCTGCTTGGCGGCCTCGCCCACGTGTCTAATGAGTTCCGGGGTATATTTAGCATAGAGCTCTTTTAGCTCCTCATCTTTTACCCAGTTATGGCCAAATGCGATGCGCTCGGGCGATGGCCATTTCTGGGCGACGCCCTTGGTGCCGCTGACCAGGTGTATGCGCGAATAAGGCCGGGGTGAAGTGACGTCGTGCTGGATCATCATTGTCTTCCCCTTTGCCGTATGTATGAGTGTAGTGTTCATGTTGCCGCGGTAGGTGCGTCCGGCAAACGGTTCGAAAAACGGATCGTCCTTGGCCTTCGCGGCGGCCGTATCGGCCATCATGAAGTCGTTGGTGGACATCGACACCAGGTAGTCCATCTTATCGCCACGGTTGATGTCCAGACACTGGGCAATGGGTCCCAGGCCATGCATAGGATAGAGATTTCCATTATGCGTGGCATTCATCCGTAGGCGCCACATATCCGCATAGCCATCCTTGCTGAAATTGAGATCGAGGAGGTCATGGATATAAGCACCTTCGGCGTGTACAATCTCACCGAATAAGCCGTTTCGCGCCATATTGAACGTCAGCATTTCGAAGAAATCGTAGCAACAATTTTCCAACATCATGCAATGCTTCTTTGTTCGCTCCGACGTTTCGACCAGCTCCCAGCATTCATCCAGTGTAAGGGCAATGGGTATCTCGCTTGCGGCGTGCTTGCCATGCTCCATCGCAAAAACCGCCATCGGCGTGTGGAGGTCCCACGGCGTACAGATATACACCAAGTCCAAATCTTCATTGGCCACCATGTCCTTCCAGCCATCCTCGCCTGAATATTCCTTCGCTTTAGGAAGACCCGCTTTCTCCAGAATACCCTGGGCCTTTGATGCCCGGTCGGGGAACTTGTCGCACAGGGCCTTGATTTCAACGCCTTCAATGCGCGACATGCGGTTAACCGCGCCTGGACCACGCTGGCCCAAACCGATGAATCCGACCCGAACGGTATCCATTTTAGGCGCTGCATAGCCACTCATGTTGTAGCGCTGCGGGCGTGCCGGCTGGGCGTTGCGCAGCCAATCACTGCCATTTTTGTGCGCTTCACGCGCCACGGCGGGCAGCGTGGCCACCGATCCCGAAAGGATGGTCGCACTTCTCAAGAAATTTCTACGGTTATACTTCATTTTGTATATGTTTTAGCCTTCAAAGGTCAGTACGAGTTCCGCCTTTGCGGGATGGAGTTGTTCGCTTAACAAGTATAGGGTAGTTTGCCGAGTTATCAAAATGTTAAGGCAACGCAACCGATTGTGTGAATTTATGTTCGCCTGGTCATTTTCTTAGTCGGTCAGCGTGCTGATGGTTACTTTTGGTTTCGGCAAACCCATCGCCTTTATTTCGGCCTTGCATTGATCGACCATTTCCTGTGTCATACGGTAACGGTAACTTCCATAATCCTCGTATTCGAAGTCCCCCACAAAGAAAAATCCATATTGGTCAAAGAAATCCGTTAAATCTACCTTCCCGGTCTTGCAGGCTGTCTTGACAAAGTTCATTGGTACTGGGCTGGGTTGCTGAAGTCTAATATTTTGGTTAGTATAAATATTGACATCATGGAAAATATCACCATTTATCGAAAGAATGAAAAGCAAAAACGCCCCAACACCTATTGCTTGCCGCTGGCAGTACCAACCCTCATCACCCAGCTTTTTTATTAATTTGTGCAATCGATTGTGTGGGTCTTGACATCACACTCCGTAAAATATTTCCCTAAAAACTTGCTACATATATGGCATTTATGCCTATTTTTGCGTCTCACCTTTTACGTAATTCCTATAATGGCAAGACTAAATTTACTGGAAGAGACACGCTTCGAGAAAGTACCCGTGAGTGTTTATTCCGACCCCACCGCGGCCTCCTTGGCTGTGGCTAAACGTATCGCCGACCTGATTCGCGGCAAGAAAGAAAGAGGTGAGCAGGCTATTCTTGGCCTTGCTACAGGCGCAACTCCGGTGAAAGTATACCAGGAGCTAGTTCGTTTGCACCGCGAAGAAGGACTCAGTTTCCAAAACGTGGTTACATTCAACCTCGATGAGTATTATCCCATGTTGCCCGATTCCGAGCAGAGTTATGTGACATTTATGAACAGGCATCTTTTTGACCATGTCGACATCGAACGGGCCAATGTGCATATCCCCGATGGTACATTGTCGATGGAAAATATCCATGACTACTGCTTAGCCTACGAACAGAAGATAACCGCGTTGGGCGGACTGGATTTACAGGTACTCGGTATCGGCCGTACCGGCCACATCGGCTTCAACGAGCCTGGATCGGCGCCGAATTCCGGCACGCGGCTGGTTACGCTCGACGACCTCACCCGCCGAGATGCATCGCGTGACTTCGGGGGTAAGGAGAACGTGCCTACGAAGGCCATCACCATGGGCATCGGTACCATCTTCAAAGCCCGTGAGATCATCCTTATGGCTTGGAATCAGAAAAAGGCCGAAATCGTTAAGAAAGCGGTGGAGGGAGAGCTTTCTGCGGAGGTGCCCGCCACCTACCTGCAGCTTTCCGACAGCGTGGAGTTCGTGCTCGACGAAGACGCTGCATCCATGCTGACGCGCTTCGACACGCCGTGGCTGGTGAAGGATTGCGTGTGGGACCGCAAAACCATCAAGAAAGCCGTAGTTTGGCTGTCTCAAACGCTAAATAAGCCAGTACTTAAACTTACCGAAGACGACTATAACACCAACGGTATGGCCCAACTGGCCACAGAGAAGGGGCCTGTATACCATATCAATATCGATATTTTCAATCAGCTCCAACATACCATTACGGGATGGCCGGGCGGCAAGCCCAACGCCGATGATAGCCAGCGTCCGGAGCGCCGCGACCCGGCAAAGAAGCGCTCCATCATTTTCTCCCCGCATCCCGATGACGATGTGATTTCCATGGGTGGCACATTTATCCGATTGGCCGACCAGGGGCACGATGTGCACGTAGCGTACCAGACTTCGGGCAACACGGCCGTATGGGATGACGATGCGCTCCGCTTCATCGAGTTTGCCACCGATTTCGCTAAATCGCAGGGTATCGATACGCAGAAATTGGAAGCGCTGTACCGCGAAACGCGCCAGTTTATTGCCGATAAGAGGCCCAACCAAATCGATACGGCAGAGCTACTCACCGTCAAGGGGCTCATCCGCAAAGGCGAGGCCATCGCCGGTGCACGCTTTGCAGGACTGCCCGATGAAAATATCCATTTCCAAAACCTGCCATTCTATGATCGGGGCAAATACAGCAAAGAACTCGATTTTGAAGACGACATCGTGGCCACCATGGAGCTGCTCCAACGGATTAAGCCCCACCAGATTTTTGCCGCCGGCGACTTTGCCGATCCACATGGCACGCATAAAGTGTGCTTTGACATCATCCATCAGGCGATGACGCGCCTCCGCAAAACCGAAGCGTGGACGAAAGACTGCTGGCTGTGGCTTTACCGCGGTGCCTGGCATGAATTTGAGATCCACGAAATCGAAATGGCCGTGCCGCTTTCGCCCCAAGAGGTGCTGCGCAAACGGCACGCAATATTCAAACACCAATCGCAGAAGGACCTGCCGGTATTCCCCGGCGATGACGCCCGCGAATTTTGGGTGCGTGCCGAAGAGCGTACCCGTGAAACAGCGAAATTGTACGACGGTTTGGGTATGGCCGAGTACGAGGCGATCGAGGCTTTCGTTCGGTGGAAGTTCGAGGAAGACGAAGCATAGATTCCCGTCGCCAATGGCATTTGCCGTTGGCGACATCTCCATTTACAGGCTCCGCTTGGTTACTGCATAAATGAAGGCTTCTTTCTTTTTTGGTGAAATCATCACTGGGTAATCGTCGGTCATCACCGCGTATCCACCGTCTGATTTTATCATTTTTTTGATCTGGTTGAGGTTGATGATGTGTGAGTTATGCACCCGCATAAACGCGTGTCCCGAGAGTAATAATTCATATTCCCTGAGGTTCTTACTTACCATAATTTGGCGGCCATCGGTCAGGTAAAAGGTGGAGTACGCACCAGCGGCTTCAATCCGGATGATTTCCTCCAGTTGAACAAATACAAACTCGTTAGCTAAGGACAGGGTAAGCCTGGGCGGGTGATGATGTTTCAACTGGTGTAGGTTTTCTATCAATGACGCCATCAACTTGTGTTGGCTCTCCACCGTTCTACCGGCCACTTTGTTAACCGCATCTTTCAGTTCTTCCACGTCGATGGGTTTGAGCAAATAGTCGGCGGCGCTAAACTTGATGGCCCTTATCGCATAGTGGTCGTATGCCGTCGTGAATATAACCGCAGGACTGAGGTCGTCAACCTGTTGGAGCACTTCGAAGCCTGTTCCGGTTTGAAGCTCAATATCCAAAAAAAGTAAATGAGGGTTGTGCGCCCTGATAAGCGAAACGGCTTCGTCAATTGTGCCCGTTTGGGCCACAACCTCCACTTGCGGGCAATTGGAGGTTACGAGGTCGCACAGCAGCTCTCTACTACGGGCCTCGTCTTCAATAATAATTGCTTTTTGCATGTGCCTTGTTAGTAATCAAACACAATTTCCTCTCGCGTCCGTGAATTGACCAGGAGCCGTAACTCCACCTGCGTGCCCGCCGAGGTCCCGTTTGGCGACACCAGATCTTTTACATTCACCAACACGCGATCCGGTACTTCTTCATTCAACACGCGTATGCGGTCGCGGAGAAGACCCTTATAGGGGGTTGTGTCGTTTGCGTCGCGCTTCTGGTTTCGTGCCTTAACTGCTTCACGGCCACAACCGTTGTCTGTAATCGTACAGATCAAATAAGGCTCGTGGTAGCTGAAAGCTATGGTAACTTCTCCTTTTCCTGCTATGTTGAGGATACCGTGGTACAGTGCATTTTCCACGTAATGGTAGATGATTAAAGGGGGTATTCCTGTAATATCGCGCGGAGTGTCATCCACCATGGCAATGGCGTAGTCGAACTTGTCCCCATAACGCATCTTTTCAAGTTCGAGGTAAAGGCTCAAAAAGCGCTCCTCCTGAGCCAGGCTAATTTCCGGTTCATTGGCCTGCGTGATAAGCTCCCGGATAAATCGGGAAAAACGCGATACGTAGCTCAACGAGGTGATGGTATCGCCCTTGTTGATGTAATACTGCAGGTCGTTGAGGGAGTTGAATAAAAAGTGGGGGTTTATCTGGGCTTGCAGCACCCGCATGTGCAACCGTCTGTTAATCCGCTCAATATCCCGGTTTTGCCTTCCGATCACGGTGTTGCGTTGGGTCAATAGCTTAGTCAAGCGTGTTTTCATCCGGTATCGGTTATAGATCAGAATAACGATGATGATCGCTATAGCAATCATTAGGATGCTCACGTTCCGGAGTATCTTATCACGCTGGGATGCCAGCAGCGTACTAGCCAATCGTTGCGATACGATTTCACGCTCCTTGGTTACCAATTCAAGTTCGGCGTCGCGCTGCCTGTCGGGGCTGGCACCGGGTCCTTCCAAGATGATACCACCGATTTCGCTGCCCAGGTATTTGGCGAGCAGCGTGTTGACCAACCGTTTGCACTCAAAACTCTGGAAATACTCGTTGGCCACAGGTTGCCAATCGCTGGTTTTAGGGAAGATACCAGCCAATCCCGGTCTTTCGGTGGCAAATAAATGCTGTCTTTTTACTTTAATTCCTTTCTGCAAGCTTACCACATACACAGTAAGCGGCACGTAACCGAAGGCATTCCCATCGCTCGCGATTTTTTCCAGTATCTCATAGTCGTCATATTGCCGGGATATGGGTATGTCGAATCCGCGGATAAGCTTTTCCATATCGTCCTCCATGGCGGTATGCTGCATCGTGTAACCGCGCAGGTGCGCAATCGTGTCTAGGAACGCCGACTCATTCGTAAACGTGGGCATGAGTTCATTGGTCACCAATACGTTGATATCGGGCATATACGGCGGGGTAAATCCAACCTCTTGGCGCCGTTCAGGCGTGATCGAAAAGAAAGACCATCCGAATAAGCCTTGGTTGCTGGCCTGATGGACACGGTCATAGATGGCATTGAAACTTCCCGCATCCGACCATTTGACCCGCACCTCATATCCGTACCTTTTCTTTATCCAAGCTACAAAGGACTCCATCAATTCAAACTCCACGCCTTGCAGTTCACCGTTTTGGTCTTCAAAAATGAAGGGATCAATGTCATACCACAATGCCGTGATGGTGCCCCCGCCGTTTTTCTGGACGGTTGCCCAGTTGTCCATTTCCTGTGCTGACGCCGCAATCATCCCGACACCCAATACCAGGGATAAGGAAAAAAGTCGGGCAAGGTATTGTTTCGTACGGCGCATTCTTCAGTGAGTTCCTTATGGCGAAGGTAATAAAATGGGATTAAAAAGCCTTCGGTTTTCCTGCAAGCATTTTTTTGTAGTCTTTTGGGTTAATGGGTTTAAAAAACTCACGGATGAAGTTTCGGGAAGCCTGTGTACGGAGGCCCAAGTCCGTCATCAGCTCGTCGAGGTGCTGGTAATTGAAGGGCGCTACACATAGACCGCTGAATTCGGCCGCTATGGGCCGCGCTTCACACCGCCATCTTTCCATCGCCCTCATTTCCTCGAGCATGTCTTCGGCAGGAGGCAGTATCAGGTCGCCCGAAACCACCGCAGCGAGCCAGTGGGCAGCCACCTCTGAGGTCAATGTGGTAAATAAACTCGAGTTAAAGCCCACGAAGCCCATTTGTGGTAAATCCGGATGTACGATGTTTCGATATAGCGTGTACATGCCATTCGCATTGGTAATCATTTCCTGGTATTGCACACCCAGAAACGGTAGACGTTGCCTGAAGCCCGTCCCGAATATCACCACGTCGGGCTGCAGCACCTCGCCGTTGGTTAACACCATGGTTCGACCTTCAAAGCGTTTCACCTCTGCACAGATCCCGACAATCTGCTTTTCAGCGACCATTTTATAGAACCCCACGGGTTCAACCCCCAAACTGCAGCTGATCTGGTCTTCGATGCGATGAGCCGACAACATGCCACAAGTTTTTAACCGAAATTGTTTTTTCAGCAGCATCTCAAGGGCACGCCACTGCGCCCAAACCAACGGCCTGCCTATCGAATGCAAGACACGCTGAAAAATCGGCTTTTTGCGCGCATTGAAAAATGCCTCCGAAAATCGGGAAAACAACAAATATTTCATATTGATGATATTGCCGAAATAGCGCGGCACCTTCCACTGGGCGCGGCGGTATACCAGCGTGCAGCTTTTCCCGACCTCTGCCGCTACGGTCGCCATATCAGTGGCTGATTTGGCAAATCCTACTACCGCCACGACCTTGCCCGATAGCTGGTTGGCATCCAGCACTTCGGAAGAGTGTCGTATCGCCCCGCCGGCATTAAGGTAAGTATCCATGCCGGGGATCTTTGGTACATGCGGCTCGTGGAACGTGCCCGTACAAACCACCACATAGGCGAACGTTACTGTCTCATCATCTTGTAGCCGTACCACCCAATTGAACCCGTCATAGTGCATGCTTTTTACCGTCGTACCGAAGCGGATGCAGGGCATGATCCCGAAATGTGTGGCGTAGTCGTGCAGGTACTGCCGAACCTGCTCACCCGTGGGCCACATCGGATAATGTGCAGGCATTGGAAAATCCGAGAACGCATATTCATCGCGGGTGGTCTGGGTGGTTACCCCGACGTATGAGCACCGTTTGTGCCATACGCCACCAATGGCATCTGCCTTCTCCAGTACCGTTACCCGGTAGCCCTTTTGCATAAAGGTTTTTGCAGTCGTGAGGCCGCTGATTCCGGCCCCGATGATTCCGATATGTTTCATTTTGCTATTAATTAAAAGCTGTAGTTATTTTTTTGTGATAGTTACCTTAAAATCACTTATTTTACGTCGCCAATGAGACGAACATGATTGCCTATTTTATCACCGCCGGAAGTGCCACCCTGGTTACGTTGCTTAGTTGTTTGTGGTATTTCAAAAGAAAAGCAGCTCGTATCCGGCTGGCTCACCAACAACAGGTGAGCGAATTGGAAGACATTGCCTGGCGCGCCCAGATGAACCCCCATTTCCTCAACAATTGCCTTAACAGCATCAATGCCATCATCAATCAGCATGACAAACCCCTTGCAACCCATTACGTAAGCAACCTTTCCCGCCTTACGCGCAACATATTGGAAAGCTCGCAGGAGCGGGTTATCACGCTCGCCGATGAGTTGGATGCCGTGCAGCAATACGTGGCTTTGGAGCGGCTCCGTTTTGGCGATGGTTTGTTGGTGAACGTCTCCCTCGCATCGGGAGTGGACCCCGCCCACGTCATGGTACCGCCCCTCTTCATCCAGCCCTTCATCGAAAACGCCATCGTCCATGGATTGCTTCCACGCGGTACCGGAGGAACTGTTGACATCGCTATTTCCATACAGGATGGTGTTCTTTGTTGTACCGTCGCTGACGACGGTATCGGACGCGAAGCACGGAACCGCATCATCCGCGACAACGGGTTCAGAAAATCCATGGGCATTGCCATCACCCGAAAACGGATTGCGCATTTCAACGCGCGCCACGGTTGTACGTTGCCGTTTGTAATCCGGGACCGGATGGATGCGGAAGGCGGCGTAAGCGGCACGGTAGTCGAAGTGCAGTTGGCACTGGTAAACGATACGTAAAGTCGGTGCGTTGCCATGGTTGCCGAAGCCTTTATTGAATGTTTACCAGTACTTTTATTTTCCCTACTCCGGCTCCATCGTATGCTTGTAGCGCCTTTCCGATCACTTGGCCCGCCGCGATTTTGCTTTTGTCGGCTTTCATGGCTACCCCGCTAAGTGACGAGGTCACCAATAGGTCGCCCCGGTTGATGGCTCCGCCTTCGAGGCAAACCTTGGTGGGCACCACGCCGATGACGCCCATGGGCACCTTGTCGGAAAGATCGTCTTCGATGCCCGCCTCCGTTAGTAGTACCCCCGGTTTGGTGGCATATACACCGACCACTAGGTCGGAATAAGGCTGGCTCGACTTGGTCACCGTGCGGTCCGCATCCCTTGAAATGACCAGCACATCACCGGGTTCATACTGTTCAACCGTCCCCATGACGTCAAACGCCTCGGCAATGTCGGCCCCACTGTTTTGGGTACCATCGTTGAAATAGCCTCTTCCAGTTGAACTGATCCGGGCCCGGTTGACATTCCCCTGCCGGAATACGGCGAGGTTGCCGCTGCCTGCGGAATTGACGCGAAACACATCAGAATTGGTGGCAGCGTTTGTCCGGGTTAACGTTAACAAACTGCCCGTCCCAATCCCGCTGTCTGTACTTTGGATGACAGAAGAGCTGTTCGTGCTGTTCGCCATTAACGCAGATCCCAGGTTACTCATCTGTTGTACGTGGAGCGTAGGCGCGCTGTTTCCGTCGCCGTTATCTGAAATAAATTCACCGGCGCCCCCATCACCGGTATTCCGCGCGGTGATGGTGGGTGCGGTGCTACTGCTTACGAAATTACCAGCCATACCCGAGTTGCTTTGGGTCTCGACGGCGAGGGCTGCGCTGCTATTGGCCGGGCGGGTATTTGTTACTTTAAGGACGTTTCCCGTGGCTCCCACCGTGTTCGTTATATCGGCCACAGGGGCTGGGCCCTGCGCCTCCGCTCGGAGTGCCGTGCCCGTGCCGCTATTGTTGGTAAAGAACGTGGTTCCACTACCTAAATGCATTGCACGCAGCGAAAAGCTCGTATTAGCCGGATTGGCATTGACGAAGAAGCCTGCTCCGCCGGTGGCACCGTCTGCCTGCGCTCGTATGGCAGGTCCATTGCCGCTGCCCTTGAAAAGGGCGGCCAAACCCATCGTACTGGCTGTTTCGACATAAAGCGCTGGTTCAATATTGCCGGGGTTCGTTGACCTGATATCCACGGAGGTGCCCGATCCGGCATTCTCGGAATAAATCGCGGAGCCTGTAGTGCTCTGCGTATGGACAAACAGGGCGGGGTTGGGGTTGTCGGCGGTAATGTTTCTGATAGCTGCCGCGTGCCCCGTCCCTGAATTAACAGCGTATAAGGCATTCCCACTTCCCAGGGCGAGGGCCATCAACGCATTTCCATCTTTTTCTGTTCGGGCATTGATCGCGTGACCCACGCCATTGGTTTCCACCAGTAGCGCATTGCCGGCGTTTGTTGGGTTCTGAATGCGGAAATAGCCCACCCCCTGGGCTCCACCTGTAGTTGTGGCCCCCAGTGCGTAGCCGCCATTTCCCTGATGTTCCACCCGGAGCACATCCCCACTGCTATTGTCGCTGTTACTGAAATATGCAGCCCGCCCCGCATTACTTTTCGTATAAACCGAGAGGGCATCAGTGGTATTCTCGGGGTTGCCGTTGGAAAATATCCCGGCCGAGCCCGTACCGTAGTTTTCGGCAATGATGGTCGCGCCGCTGCCTTCTTGTGTGGCATAAAAGGTCATTTCTCCACCGTCACCTTCTGCCAACAAGGCAGCGCCCTGGCCACCTGGATTATTATAAATGAAATGTCCGGCAGCCGCCTCGCCGGTAGTATACGCGCGCAGTGCCGGAGCGGAAGCAGCATTGTCGTTGAGCTCGAAATTTCCCGCCGTACCATTACCTTCGTTCGTGATGGAAAACAGCGTGCTGGGCAGGTTTTCCGTCGCCGAATAGGGCAGTTCGAATCCGGTATTCGCCAAGG
>CAZTJY010000081.1:0-19052 GCA_964613725.1 uncultured Parapedobacter sp.
ACGGGTTAAATAAACCTTATTCCACGCATAGTAAATGGCAGGAAATAGTGAGGAGAAAGTAGGGCAGCAGCCAAACCGGGGTTCAAACATGATTACCTGTTCACCGTCCCGTTAATCAATGGGGTCAGCCACAGCGGAAAGCCGGTCCTGAGGTCCATCAACGACTGCCGCGGATTGCATGAGAATAGTCGTAAATCATTAAATAGTTGTCGGGACATGCGGAAACAAACATAGGTATTTGCCTACCAACTAAACCAGCGATAATACTTCTATTTCCTGGGCGGTTTTAATTTGGCTTAATTTTGCTTTTCCCTGTAGCTCATTGACGTCGATTTGGATAGCAACAATTCATTATCGAGCGCACCATCAAATATAAAACAAAATTAACAAGGAAATGGCCGATGGATCCAAAGGGTTACTCATCCCTTAAGCTATCCACCGGATTGACCAGCGCGGCCCGGATGGCCTGCCAGCTCACCGTGAGGAGGGCAATAACCACGGCGGCCAACCCAGCAATAGCGAACATCCACCACTGTATATCGATGCGGTAGGCAAAGTCTTCCAACCATTTATTCATAGCCCACCAGGCGAGGGGAGAGGCGAGGGCAATCGCTACCGCAATGAGCTTTAGCAGATCATTGGACAGCATGGTTGCGATAACAGCCACGGATGCACCTAGTACCTTACGGATACCGATTTCCTTGATCCGTCGGTATGTGTTCGGTGTCAAAGAAAGTGGCACTAAGCCGATAACCGGTCTACGGCTTCTTCTTTGGAAGAAAGAAAATTAACGAGTTTCCCGGCGTTGCTTTCGCGGATGAAGTCATGGAGGCTCTTGCTCCCGTACTCGCTGAAATCACCTACGATGACCAACCTAACGCGATAGTTGGTGAATTTCTGAAGGATTTCTCCAGCCAAACCAGTCTTCAAATCAAAAAAATCGATCGAGAAGTTTTCCTTGTGGAGAATGACTTTATCAAACCCCTGGTAGTAAACGTTCCCGATTAGGTCGATGCCATCTTCGGCGTTGTTAATCACCACATGGTTTGCTACTATTTCCACAATCCCCGTGTCCTCAATTGCCTGGAATTCCATATCTGAGTGTTTGTGGCCAAAGATAGAACTTTTAGCCGACCGGCAGCTCGCTATTTCAAACAGACAGAATTGATTCGACGCACGCAATCAGAGAAATTTAACTAAGTTAGCGTCTCAAAAATCGATAAGAAGCCATGCAACGATTAAAGCGATATGTCACACTGCTTATGGTGGGCTTAACGGTGCTAGGGACGGCAGCGACAGTGCCCGATCACTGTCATTCGACCACCGGAGCCGGGGTGCCTTTATTCCATGAACACACCGCATTTTACCCCGATACCGTACCGATTATGCCGCGGGGCAGTTGGCATGCCAAGGCACCACGACCATATAAGAAACATGTGCCCGTGCAGATTACCGTCCACCACGAAGGGGGCAAGCTTTTAACGCTCACGGACGACGCAAAGCAACGCTTATGGAATGTGCAACATTGGTGTATGGGCCCCGACCGGAATTGGTCGGATATTCCATACCACCTGCTTATTGCGCCAGACGGGACCGTATACCAAGGAAGGGACCCGCTGACCGTGGGTGAGACCAATACGGAGTACGATCCGACAGGCCACCTGCTGATTTGCTTTTTGGGTAACTACAACCAACAATCGTTGGACAACAACCTCCTGCAAGTGCTGATACGCCTGCTGGTCGATTCATGCATCAAATATGGCATCTCGCCGACCGATATTTCCACCCATCGCGACCATAGCCAGCAAACCGCTTGCCCGGGAGAAGATATTTATTCATACTTCAAAAGCGGCTATGTCGTTGATGAAGTTACCAAATTACTTAACGCGGAAAAAGCGACAATCAACCACTGATTCGGCGGTTATTCTTTTTCTAACGCATATTCGGAAAGAAGTGCGTACTCTGCGGCGAACGTAAACGCGAACATGCCTTCCACCTTACGGTCGTCACCCCACCCGTTGAGTAGATCGGGCGGAAGGATGCCCCGGTGCAAGAAGTGTGTATAGCCGTAGTCGAGGTTTTGCTGAAACGGCTGTATATACTGTTCGGCGTTGGTATGTATCGGGTAGGCTTCAACGTATGCACGCATCAGCACGCCATTGAACCAGTTATTGAATCCGGATACGTCAAACTCATAATAACCAGTTCGTTGGTTGCTTTTTTTTGCGAAGTATTTGAAACTGTCATCGCTGAGTCGAGCGATATCGTCGAGATACTCCTGTTTACCCGTTGCGCGGTAGAGATCAATCGCACCCGATAGGAACGAACCTGTGTTGTACGAATAGGCGGGGCCGACCCGCTTGGGTAACGGCGTGTTGGTCCGGTAGCGCGTACCATCGACCGTTTCGTACCGGATACTGCAATCGCTACAGCCACCTAAAAAATCGTCGTACACACCGTCTGGTCGGAGAAGGTGCGCCTTTTGCCATGCGTAAACCGCCTCGGCAAAACGGAGATAATAGGCTGATTTATTCACGGGGACAGTCTCGCGGCTACCATCAGACGCGATGGATCGATGCTCAATTTCCTCGTTGCTCCCCACATAATGCTCATGCAGCCATACCAACGGGCTGATAAATGGGCCATTGCTGCACGCGTGCTTGGAGGTGTATCCCGGCCCCCAAGGAATACCGCCATACTCCGCACCGGTGTCATCGAGCGTGCAGTCCCATCCATCAAGTACATATGCCGTAAGGTATTCCGCTTCTTCGAGATACCTTGCTTCGCCAGTAAGCTTATAAGAATGGAGGAGTTCCCGAACCAGCCACTGCTGGTCGTCATATACGTTTTCCTTGCCGGCTACCTTGGCACCACCCTTGGTGGTCGCTCGGTGCACACCGTAGACCGACCACTCCCTGGTTTGCGTAAACGAGGTAAGCTCAAATGTTCCCCTGTAGTACGCCAAGTTGTCGTAGAGCTGCGAAAGCCGCTCGCGATAATGGGCAGTATGTTTATGATGCAAATCGGACCTCCCACGCACATCATGTGTCCGAAGCGCGTGCAAGATGGCATTCGTTGCTTCGATGGCAGCGGTATACATCCATACGCTCCCTTTCTCTTCCGAACGCGTGCGGGTGTATGGGTCGTAGAACCTGGCCATTGCCCAGCTTTCACCCGTAAAATAGTGGGCAAAAGCGCTATCGGCCAATTCCATGGCACGTTGCAGGTTTCGCTCCGAAAGCTCGTTTGTTCCCTTGGAATCGGTCGGTACGGAGAATACGGGCACGTTAACCATCAATGCCAGCATGAAGCGTAAGGTAAGGTACGTATTTATCATTTACAGGCAAACATACACAATTAACGGTAGCGAAATAAACCCGATTAATTCGCGTAACGAAATTGTAACTCATGATGGCGGTTTCACCCAATAGAGTGAATACTTTTTAACTATCAATAAAAAACAGGGACCTTTTTCTCATACTGTATGCGCGCTTTTATCTACTTGATAAAGTTCTAGTTACGTGGTTTGGGGGCTAAGCGATGGTTCAGGTTACAAATCGTATCCTCGTTGCTGGAAAACCGAATGTGAAAATTTCTGTTTATTTAATTAATCAGATAAATTTATATGCATAAAATTTCTACGCCAACTTGGCTGACTACGTTAATAGGCAATCCCGAGGAAATGTCTTTACGCAGACGTATATTCCATGCCGCCAACTTACTTACGTGTGCCATGTTGGTGGTCGTTTTGGTAATCAATTTGATCAATAAAGTATATAGTGCCGCAATCTTAGTCATGTTTATCGGCGCCGCCCATGGTTTCTTTTTTGCTCGTGTTCATCATCGTGCTCCTGTCGATCTATTGGATTTCGCGTACCTTGATCGACAATTACAATGGCGAGAAAATGAAAGCCGATAGACGGGCCGCCGAACTCGAAAAACAACACCGGAAGCTTAAACAGCTTACCGAAGAGAAAGATAAACTGTTTTCCATTGTCTTTCACGATCTGAAAAGTCCATTGGGGTCCGTTCAGCTCTACTTACAGGCAATTGCCAACAGCGACATAGACACTGAAGACGACCGCCGCATCCGCGAAAACCTGTTGCAATTGACGCAAGAGACATCATTGATGCTTGAACGGCTGCTCACTTGGATTTCCCAGCAACTGGAAGACAAACCGGTTAACTTGCAGTGCGTGGATGTTGCTGAAGTGATCGGTGCGTGTTTGCGGATTGAGCGACCTTTTGCCGATGCGAAAGGAATCACCCTATATCATCGGCTAACCACTGACAATATCGTGTCTGCAGACCCAATCATGTTGCAACTGATGCTACGGATCGTGATCAATAACGCCATCAAATTCTCGCATACGGACCGACAAGTCACGGTACATACCCACCGTAGTACAGATAGTTACCTTGTTAGCGTCACCGACGAAGGGGTTGGCATTCCATTAGAAGAACAAACGAAACTGTTCTCGTTGGGCATAAGCTCCTCAAGGGGTACTCACAATGAGCGTGGAACGGGGTTGGGGCTCGTGCTGGCCAAACAATTTGCAGAAAAACAGCGCATCGACATCCATTTCATGAGCGCACCGGATAACGGGACTACTTTTACGTTTATTTTCCCAAGCACAAGATAGATGTGCTTACTTCGGCTTCCATACCATGGCGGGATGCTTTTCGGCATAGCTGTAGATTAGCTGCATCATGTACTGGTTGCTGGGATAAGGTGTGAGGGCAGCCCGCACTGCCTCAGCAGTGGGCATGTCTGCATAATGGCTGATGTAACCCATGCCATATAATTTCCCTTGCTCCACCCAAATGCAGCTGTTTTCGTCATGATCCCGCCCTTTATCGATGATACCGAAGGTTGGTAGGTATTGGTTGAGGTGACTGAGCGCCCGTTGCACCCGCAGGTTATGCACTTCGGGTACCGGCTGGCCGTCGGGTTTGCCCATGCCGCAGAGCGCAGGATGGAGGTCAAACTCACGGATGAGCCGATGTAGCAGATTATAGGCATCGATATGCCGATGGAAAACATGCACATGGTTATGGAATTTGCCATGCTTACCAACTGCCAGACGTATGTAACCGCCATAATCCTCATACGCATACAATGCGTATTTAGGCTCGAAGCGCTTCAGTGCGCGATTGTAAGCAGGCCACAAACGCTGTATTGCGGCCGCCTCGAGCAGCAGTGCCATCAGCTCGGTGCCACATCGCTCATAAGTAATGGAATGGATATCGCGCAGGAAATGCTGGCGCTGCTGTGTTGCCGTGTGCCCGGTGAAATGCTGCGTAATGCGTTTGCGGATGTCGCGGGCCTTACCTACGTAAATGGCTTTACCGACTCGATCGCGGAAATAGTAAACCCCTGGTACATGGGGCAAGGAGTCAAACTGCTCTTTGGGTAGGTGGGGAGGCAACTGTTGGTGTTTTGATGTTTTCTTTATCATCTCAGCAATCACACCGCCCGCATCCAATTGTACCAATTGGCAAAAGAGGATTGCGGTCGCTTCGGCATCGCCCGCCGCACGATGGCGATTATTGATCGGTATGCCCAACCTATCGCAAAGCTTGCCAAGGCTGTACGAGGGGAGGCCCGGGCGTAACTTGCGACTCATCCGTACAGTGCAGAGTTTGGGTACGTCGAGGCGATAACCCGCGTCGGCAAGGTGATGCTTTATAAACGAATAGTCGAAGTTGACGTTATGCGCAACAAATATACGCGAGGCCAGCAACTCATATATGCGTTGTGCTACTTCCTGGAACGGCGGACTATCGGCTACGAGTTCGTCCGTAATCCCGGTGAGGGCTTGGATGGCCAGGGGTATAGGTCTATTGGGATTGACAAGTGACGTGTAGCGGTCGATAACCCGCTGTCCATCGTGGATAAGGATAGCGATCTCGGTAATGCCGCTGGCCGATGCATAGCCACCCGTGGTTTCAATATCCACGATGGCATATTGGGCGGGTGGGGCGGGTAGTTTCATGAAGGCAAATATACTAATTTAATTAGTGTTTCCTTCGTCTGTCGGTTCAACTAATGGTTCAATGTGTGGCGGCGTTCTCCGCGGCACAACCATGAAGTAAATACATGCCAAAACCCACGTGCCCCAAAACAGATAAATCCCCAAATGGAAATTCGTTTTCATCACCCGGTGGGTGGTCGTGGTGAAGTCCAGGTAGGAGAAATAGGCGCCCGCCAGACCGAAAAGGAGAAAGAGCGAAAAGACCGCCAACGCCAGACGGCGACCAACCAGTTTCTTCACTAACCATAGTACGAGCAGCAAGGCCAGTTGGATGGCAAATAACAAAACTGCCGTTTTCCACCAAATCTTGAATATGCCATATTCACGATACAGCACACTGATGCCAACTTTTCCTATAAACGACATCTGCGAAAGTAAGACGCCAGATATAGTAGAAAGGAGCGCCTGTATGGCAATAAAGGTAGATAAACCTTTCATTGCCCTACTTGGTTACGCCCCAGCCCGTTTCACCGTTGAAACGCAGCGAAAAGGTCTTCTTAATGAATGAGGCATTATTATCTCCATTTTTGGAAAAATCACCGAAATCCGTTTCGGACTTGGTAAGCGTTACGGTGGCCTTGGCGCGGTTTTTACCGGTCTGTTCGATATGAACTCCGCCATCTTCGTCCAGCGCGTACATTGCTGTCTTTACCTTAGCGCGCTTATCCGTCTTCTCCAACACCAGTGGAATGGACTTATCGGTAAGTTTGATGAGATAAACGAAAGTGCTGTCCTTGGAAAGGAACCGCTTGCGTTCCTTCCGTAACTCCATCGTCAAGTAGCCGTTCTTTTCAAGCGCCTGGTAAGCAGCAAGCAGATCGGCATCCGTCTTTTGCCGAAACTTTACCTCGCCATAGTCGATGTCGGCCGTTTCATAGACCGGATTCGATTCGAGGAAGTAGCCTATTTCGCCCAGCGCCACGCGCTCGCTGATGGATTTATCACCACCACAGGCCCCAAAAATCGTTGCCAGGCACAATATGCTCAATGCGCGGAGAGGTATTGCCATATATATATCATATTAATTTTCACCTAATTATTCATCTTTTTATCGAACGATGCGCGCTCGATGCAAATAATGATTGTCCTGTGGGTCAACATTATTGCATCCCGTTTTCATTCAAAGGTATCGATTTGCAAAAGTTATTCCAATGTTTTGCGCTTAACAATATTTAATGCGTTCGCCGAAAAAATATCATTACTTTTGGCACAAGCTGGTTTTCGCCACGGCGATGAACCTTTTATGCTCACTATAAAATGCACAACATGAATCGATTACTTTCCTTACTGACATTTCCTTTGTTTGTTTTGTTTCTCGCGCCGCAGGTGGCTTTATCTAATCCACCGCCATTGCTGGACAGCTTGATGCTAACCGACACGCTGCCGATGGATGGCTCTGTACTGCGCGGCAAGCTTTCCAATGGTTTTTCTTATTACATACGCCATAACGACGAACCCAAAGACCGTGTGGTGATGTACTTGGCCACTAAAGTTGGCTCCATATTGGAAACGGATGACGAGCTGGGGCTTGCGCATTTCCTTGAGCATATGCAATTCAACGGCACCAAAAATTTCCCGAAGAATGAATTGGTAGACTACTTGCAGCGAGCTGGCGTACGCTTCGGCTCCGATCTGAATGCCTATACATCGTTTGATGAAACAGTTTATCAACTGCCCATCCCTTCCGACGACTCTGAATTGCTGGAAAGCGGCCTGCAAGTAATGCGGGATTGGGCGCAGGACGCTCTTCTGGATGACGATGAAATCGATAAGGAACGCGGCGTAGTGCTCAATGAGTTGCTCGGCGGTAGGGGTGCGCAGCAGCGCATGCGCGACCAATATTTCCCGATGATATTGAACAACTCGCGCTATGCAAAACGACTCCCCATAGGGACTCGAGAACTGATTGAAGGGTTTGACCACGAGACGCTGCGCAATTTCCACCGCAATTGGTACCGGCCGGATTTGCAAGCGCTCATCATCGTGGGCGATATCGATGTGGCCGATATGGAACAGCGCGTGAAAGCATTATTTTCCGACCTGGAAAACCCCGTCGACGCCCACCACAGGGCGGAATACGATATACCGTTAACCGGCAAAAACCAGTTCATGGCGGTAACAGATGCCGAAATGCCGCAGACCGTAGTGCAAGTCATCATCAAGCACCCCGAAGCAACGGTAAAAACGGTGGCCGACTACCGCATGCAGCTCACCAAATCGCTTTTCAACCAGATGGCTGGGGCCCGTTTCGCCGAACTCACCCGCCAGTCGGACCCGCCTTTCATCCAGGGAGGTGGGAGTATCGGCGGATTCTTGCGCGGGTTGGATGCCTTTACGTTGTTTGTGGCTGCTAAGCCCGGGGAGATGAAACGCGGTTTTGAAGCGGTGGTCACGGAGTTTGAACGGATCAAAAGACATGGATTTACAGCCACCGAGCTGGAGCGCGCCAAAAGCAATTTCCTCACCAGCGTGGAATCGGCCTACGCCGAACGCGATAAACGGGAGTCGGGAAGCTACGTAGGCACTTACCTGAACCATTTTCTACAGGGGGAACGCCCATTGAGCAATGAAGACCGCTACCGATTGGGCACATCACTCATCGGCTCCATTGCGCTCGGCGATGTGAACGCATTAGCGAGCCAGTATTATACCGATACGAACCGCGATATCCTTATCTTGGCGCCCGAGAAGGACCGGGATAGCCTACCCGATGAGCAGCTTGTGAATGGGTGGCTGGCAGCTGTAAAGGCAACAGATATCGCACCATACGATGATAATGTACAGGAGATTCCGCTACTGGAAACACAGCCCCAAGCCGGAACAGTGACCGAACGCCGCGAACGACCCGAATTGGGTGTGACGGAAATAACATTGAGTAACGGTGTCCGTGTGGTGTTAAAGCCAACGGATTTTAAGAATGATGAAATACAGATCACAGCCTTCAGTCCAGGCGGAACGTCGCTTTACGATGATGAAGATTTCCTTACGGCCGCCTACGCGGCAAGCGTGGTTGGAGGAAGTGGCCTCGGCCCATACGATGCGACGCAGCTCACCAAATACCTCAGTGGCAAGAAGGTGTCGGTAAGACCCTATATCGGCGAGTTATCCGAAGGGTTCAATGCCAGTAGTGGCAAGAAGGATCTGCAGATGGCGTTTGAACTTATATATGCCTATTTTACAGCGCCACGCCTCGACATGGACGTATTCGAAGGTTATATGCAACGGATAAAGGCGTCGCTGGCCAATAGGTTGGACGACCCCAATGCCGTGTTCTCCGATACGATCAATGCCGTGTTGTATAACCATAACATCCGCCGTATGAGTATGACGGAAGCGCAAGTAGACCAAATAAACCCGCAAACCGCTTATGCCATCTACCAGGATCGCTTCGCCGATGCTTCCGATTTTACCGTGACCATTGTGGGTAGTTTTACGGAAGAGGAATTGATGCCATTGGTACTGCAATATCTTGGTGGTCTTCCGGTCACGGATAGGCAAGAGGAAGCCCGTGACCTTGGTCTCTATCCGTCCCAGCATGGGGTGGAACGCGCGGTATACCGTGGCAAGGAGCAGAAATCAAGTGTTCGACTCTATTACTTCGGCGATTACGATTATTCCGAGAAGGAAAACATGCAGCTCGACGCGCTCGAGAGCATCCTGAACATTAAACTGATCGAGCGCCTGCGTGAGGCCGAAAGCGGGGTCTACGGCGTCTCTGCACGGGCATCGTACAGCAAATCACCGCGCTTCCGGTATTCGTTTAGCGTGGCGTACGGAACCAGCCCCGATATGGTGGAACCGCTGATGAAGTCTGCCCTCGACGAAATCAATAAAATTAAACGTGATGGCCCCGAACAAGTGGATATCGAGAAGTTCGTGAACGAACAGAAGCGTCAACTGGAAGTGCAGTTGCGTGAAAACGGATTTTGGCTAGGCCACTTATCGGGGGCTTACCAACGCGACGAGGACCCCGCTTACATTTTGGAGTACGTTGATGAACTGGGTAAGGTGACCGCCGAAAGCGTGAGAGCGGTGGCCAACAAATACCTTGGGGACGAGCGACTATTTAAATTTGTGCTTATGCCTGATCTTGAAACGCAGTAAGGGTCCAAGTGCGGTAATACGCGGCCTAGAAACAAGAAACGCCCTGGTTGTTGCCAGGGCGCTTTTTTCGTTTAGACCTTGATGTAATTAGCCTAAATAGGATTTCAATATCCGGCTACGCGATGTGTGGCGTAGGCGTTGCAACGCCTTGTCCTTGATTTGGCGCACCCGCTCGCGGGTGAGGTTGAATTTCTCACCGATTTCTTCCAACGACAGTTGGTGGTTGGAACCCAGGCCGAAAAACAACACGATGATTTCGCGTTCCCGCTCGGTAAGCGTGGCCAATGACCGTTTGATTTCTTCGGAAAGCGACTCATCGATCAACGTACTGTCTGTATCTGGGTCGGCGTTTTCGAGTACATCCAACAACGTGTTCTCTTCGCCTTGTACAAATGGCGCATCCATGGAAACATGGCGCCCGGAATTGCTCAACGTGTCAGAAACCTTATCAACCGTGGTTTCGAGGATGTCTGCCAATTCTTCAGGTGAGGGTTCGCGTTCGTATTCCTGCTCCAATTTGGAGAATGCTTTGCTGATTTTGCTTAATGAACCCACCTGATTCAATGGAAGGCGGACAATACGCGATTGCTCGGCGATAGCCTGTAGGATGGATTGACGGATCCACCATACCGCATATGAGATAAATTTAAAACCCTTGGTCTCGTCAAAACGCTTGGCCGCCTTAATCAACCCAAGGTTTCCCTCGTTAATCAAGTCGCCCAAAGTAAGGCCCTGGTTCTGGTACTGCTTGGCAACGGAAACGACAAAACGAAGGTTCGTCTTTGTCAAACGCTCCAAAGCAGCCTGGTCGCCCTCCCTTATTTTCTGGGCGAGGATGACCTCTTCTTCGGCTGTAATCAAGTCTACTTTACCAATCTCATGCAAGTATTTATCTAACGACTGCGACTCGCGATTGGTAATGGATTGTGTAATTTTGAGCTGTCTCATTTAATCTGTTAAGTACCTTCCTTTCTAAAAAGAGTGCAAAAATACGGTTTTTCTAATCATATAAACTGATTTTTTCGGAAAAAGTTGTCTGATTTAGAGGAAATTATCCGATTTTTTTACTCTACTTTCTACCTCAAAAAGTGTTCCAAATATTAATTATGTATTTCAACCAATATATATCGATTGAAAATTATTATTTATTGTTTTACATTAAATATATGTCGAATAGCAGTCAAACCGAATTATTATTGACAAAAGAATGTGAGACAATTGTGACAGAAGGCCAAGGGTTAAAAGCGGTAGCCTTTCAGGAACTCTTTGACATCCATTTGCTTTTTGCCTGCGATCTGCAGGGTTTTTATCGTGATATAACCGTCGAGGCAGGCGAATTTTAGAAATGATTTGCCATCTGTATATGGGGTACCCGGCGCATGCTGCGGCGTGGTTGCCGTTTTCTCCGCTTCGAAAACTTTCAGGGTTTTCCCGTCCAATAAAGTATAGGCCGTAGGGTAAGGGCTAAGACCCCGTATTAAGTTATGCACGGTGGCCACAGGTTGGCTCCAGTCAATCAGACAGTCTTCTTTAAAAATTTTGGGCGCGTTTTTAAGCGCGGCACCGATTGAAAGTTGGGCCTGTGGTACCGGTTTGGCATTGCCGTTAGCGATAGCACGGACGGTGTTGACGAGTAGTTCGGCACCAACCGCCATCAACCGGTCATGCAGATCGCCCGCAGTATCCTCCGGGCCGATGGCAACGCGCTCGGAGAAAAGTACGTGGCCAGTATCGATTTCATGTTGCAGCAGGAACGTGGTTACGCCGCTTTCTGTCTCGCCGTTTATAACCGCGTGGTTAATGGGGGCGGCCCCCCGGTATTGGGGCAGGAGGGAGGCATGTAGGTTGACCGTGCCGTATGGTGGCATGCTCCACACCACTTCAGGTAACATCCGGAAAGCCACCACCACTTGCAGGTCGGCTTGCAACGCGCTGAGTTCTGCCAGGAAGTGGGGATTACGTAGTTTCTCCGGTTGCAGCACCGGTATCCCTTTAGCAAGGGCGTATTGCTTTACCGCAGGTTGGTGCAATTTCTGGCCACGGCCCGCCGGTTTGTCGGGGGCGGTTACAACGGCCAGGATGTCATTGCCGGCGGCGAGCAGGGCGGCGAGCGAAGCGACGGCAAACTCGGGCGTACCCATGAAGATAATGCGCATGTTGTAATTCGTATTTCGTATTTTTAATCCGGTACCTTACCTTTGCAAAGGTACAAATTATATCGCGCGGCTTGAATTTCCCATACTTTTTAGCGAACCGGATTTCGGCGGCCGGTAAACGGACCTTCTCCGGCTTGATTGTCCGTGTTGCCGTAGGCGCCATTGCGTTGGGCATAGCGGCCATGATGCTTTCCATCGCCGTGCTGAAAGGCTTTAAGGGCGAGGTCACAGCTAAGCAACGCGGCTTTTTTGGCGACATCACCCTGAGCAATTATGACCTCAACGAGTCTTATGAACCCGAGCCCATAGCACTTACCGCAACGGAGATAAACCAGCTCAAGGCGGTACCTGGTGTAACCGACGTACGCCATTTTGCAACCAAAGCCGGTATCATCAACGTAAACGATGAAGTAGAAGGTGTGCTGTTCAAGGGGATTGATAGCAGTTACAATCAGCAATTCCTCGGGGCTACATTGGTTGATGGGCACCCTATCGATTTTTCTGACAGCACGAACGCCGCAAGGCAGATATTGGTGTCGCAATACACCGCGAATCGGCTGCACCTGGCCGTCGGCGACGATTTCATCATCTACTTTGTGCAGTTGGAGGGGCGGCCGCGACCGCGAAAATTCCAGATAGCCGGTATCTTCCATACCGGCGTGGAGGAGCTGGATAATACATACGTGGTGGGTGCGCTACCGCTCGTTAGGCGGCTCAACGATTGGAAAGCCGAGGCGGTCGGTGGTTATGAAGTGGTTATCAGCGATTTCAACAAGCTGGAAGCACTCACCGATGCAGTTAGAGAGCAGTTGCCGATCTCGGTCGACGCCATCAATGTGCGCGATCAACTCCCCCAAATCTTCCAATGGTTGGATCTACTCGACGTCAACACGGTCATTATTCTGATTTTGATGGTGGTTGTGGCAGTGGTGAACATGGTGTCTGCATTGCTCATCATGATTTTGGAACGCACGTCGATGATCGGCATTTTAAAAGCACTCGGCTATACCGATGGTGGCATTCGAAATGTATTCCTCTACCAAGCAGCCTACCTCATCGGATTGGGCCTTCTGATCGGCAACGTGTTGGGATATGGCCTCTATTGGTTCCAGCGGCAAACTCATTTTTTTAAGTTGGATGAGTCCAGTTACTACGTTGCTTACATTCCGGTAGAAATCAACCTCGTTGAAGTGCTTCTGCTCAATATCGGCATAGCTGGGGTTGCGTTGGCCGTATTGCTTATCCCATCGTACCTTATTAGCCGCATTAGTCCGATCAAGGCCATCCAGTTTCAATAAACTGTCTTATTTTGCGTGATTTTACGTAAGTTTGGACGGGATTCATAGCATTTATGCGGTAATTCATTAGCAATATTTATGAATAAAAATACACTCGATCATATCCAGCATGCGTTTGATACGCCTCTAAGTAATCCTGTTCTTATTTTCGCTCTTGTCCTTTTCATCATCCTGTTGTCGCCGATACTACTGCGCCGAATTAAAATACCCGGAATCATCGGGTTGATCATATCCGGCATCATAGTGGGGCCCCATGGGTTGAATCTGTTGGAACAGAATGCAGCGGTCGACTTATTTTCGACAATTGGCCTGATTTATATCATGTTCATTGCCGGTTTGGAATTGGACATGAATGAATTTAAAAAATCGCAACATAAAAGCCTGCTATTCGGTTTGCTTACCTTTGCCGTACCCATCACTATTGGGTATACCGTGTTCTATTACCTCTTGGGATATGATACAGTGCCCAGCTTACTGATTGCCAGTATGCTAGCAACCCACACCCTTGTTGCGTACCCGATTGTCAATAATTACGGTATCTCAAAGAACGAAGCCGTGGCTATAGCCATTGGCGGCACCATTCTTACAGATACAGCTGTTCTGGTCATATTGGCGGTAATAGTCGCGGCATTTTATGACAATCTTAATCCGCAGTTCTGGTGGAGCTTCGGCATTTCTTTTGCCGTTCTACTGCTCGTGATATTTGGTATTATCCCAAAAATTGCCAAATGGTTTTTTCAAAAAGTAGAAGGTGAAAAAACTTCCCACTACATCTTTGTGCTTTCCGTTGTCTTTTTTGCTGCTTTCCTTTCGGAAATCGCGGGATTAGAACCTATTATCGGGGCGTTTATGGCAGGGCTCGCATTGAATCGTTTGATTCCGCACTCTTCGGCATTAATGAATAGGATTGAGTTTATCGGCAACTCGATCTTCATTCCATTCTTCTTGATCAGTGTGGGGATGATTGTGGATATCCGTATACTGATAGAAAAGCCGGAGGCGTTGCTCATAGCTGGAACGCTCATCGCTGTTTCGATAACTGGCAAATGGGGCGCTGCATTTTTCACCCAATTGATTTTCAGGTATTCGTCGGCCCAGCGACAGGTCATCTATGGTCTTAGTGGTGCCCACGCCGCCGCAACGTTGGCGGTGATTATGGTGGGGCACGAATACGGCATTGTGGGTGAGAATCTGTTGAATGGGGCGATTATCTTGATTTTGGCAAGCTGCATCGTCGCATCGTTGGTGACGGAAAGCGCATCAAAAAAAATCGTCGTGGCGGGCGATCAGGATATACCAGTGGCTAAGCGTAATCTGCCAAAAGACGAAAGGTTGATTTTGCCGATAGCCAATTTGAACAATATGGAAGCGCTCTTGGACTTTGCCACGCTGATAAAAAGCAAACATTCGCCTCACCCACTCACCGTGGTTACCGTGGTGCCCAACAATGAATCGGCCGAACAGAACCTGCTGAAAGCCCGGAAGAACCTAAACTCGACGGCAAAGTACGCCTCTGGGAGTGAAACGGAGGTATCTATCATGGCCACTATCGACTACAATATCCCGAACGGTATCAGCAGGGCCGCATTGGAGCAGTCGGCCGACGGAATACTGCTCGGCTGGCCGAGCAAACCCGGTATCATCGAAAAATTAGTTGGGGAGAAGACCGAAAGCATCCTGAATAAAACCGACACGAACTTGTTCATGTGCAGCGTCGATAAACCGCTCGTGAGCCATAGAAGGATCCTCATGTTCTGCCCGCCGCTTACCGAATCTGAGCTTGGATTCGATTTTTGCCTCGCTAAGATGATGCGTCTTTCGGGTGAATTGAGTTTACCCATACATTTCGTGTGCATCGGGCGAACCAAATCGGTAATTGAAGCTTACTTGGCGAAAAACAAAACGAGTACGGTGGTTCATTTTGAGGTACATAACGATTGGGATGATTTAAGCAAGCTGAATACCTTTGTTAAGGATAACGACCTCGTCGTATTTGTGTCTGCCCGACAAGGCGAGGTTTCTTATCGGTATTCCTTCGATCGGATACCCAAAAAACTTGGAAATGTATATAGCCAATTCAATCGGATTCTGATATTTCCGAAAAGACGTGGCGGACATTCTTTGGATGAATACGAAGAAGTTCCAACAAGTCCAATTCTTCGACGGATAGGGCAGGGCATAGGCAACATGTTTACCAAAGACAAACAAAACTGATTTATGGCAAGAACCCGCATAGCAAAGCTGGAGGACGGAACGCTCGCGGTTCCGGACCAGGTAACAATTCCCTTCATTATTGGCGACGGGATTGGCCCGGATATCTGGCGTGCTTCCGTCAGGGTATTCGACGCGGCAGTCAAAAAGGCATACGCTGGCAAGCGGAAAGTCAATTGGATAGAGGTACTGGCGGGCGAAAAAGCGTTCCAACAAACGGGGGAATGGCTGCCCGAGGAAACGCTCGCAGCATTCAAGGAATACCTCGTGGGCATCAAGGGCCCACTCACCACACCCATCGGTGGCGGCATCCGTTCACTCAACGTGGCCATACGCAAGGCGCTCGACTTATACGTATGCCAACGACCAACACGCTGGTTCGAAGGCGTGCCTTCACCGGTGAGGCATCCCGAACAGGTGGATATGGTCATCTTCAGGGAGAATACCGAAGACATTTATACCGGCATTGAATTTCCCGCCGAGTCCGCCGACGGGAACCGCGTAAAGGAATTCCTTGCGAACGATATGGCGGTCGATTTCGACTTTACGGCTGATACCGCAATCGGCATCAAAACGGTATCCGAACATGGCTCCAAACGGTTAATCCGGGCGGCCATCGAATACGCCATCCGGCAGGGTGTGCCCTCGGTAACCCTCGTGCACAAGGGAAACATCATGAAGTATACCGAAGGGGCCTTTAAATACTGGGGATACGAAGTGGCGGAAACGGAATTCGCAACCGATACCTATACTTGGCAGCAATGGGAGCGAAAAAAAGAAACCGATGGAGAAAAGGCGGCGAACGACGAACTTGCTGCGGCAGCGGCTGGTGGAAAAATAGTCATCAAGGATGTGATTGCCGATAATTTCCTGCAACAGATTTTATTGAATCCTAAGGACTACTCAGTAATCGCGACTTTAAATCTCAACGGCGACTATATATCGGATGCACTCGCGGCAATTGTGGGCGGAATCGGTATAGCGCCCGGAGCAAACATCAATTACCAAACGGGGCACGCCGTATTCGAGGCAACGCACGGCACCGCCCCGCGCTTTGCAAATACGGACAGTATGAATCCGTCTTCGGTTATTTTGAGTGGGGTGATGCTCTTCGAATACATCGGCTGGGCTGAAGCTGCCGAACTGATTGTTGCGGCATTGAAACAAACGATACTCGATAAGACCGTGACGGTCGACTTTTTTAATCAGATGCAGGATGGTCAGCTTTTGAAAACAAGCGAGTTCGCGTCGGCAATCATCGATAAAATAAAATAGGTTCTTAACCGTTCGATATACTATATTAATAACAGATACTCGACTTTTTAATCGCTTACCCATGGCCAATATTCTTTTGGTAGAAGACGATACCACATTCGCTACGATACTCGAGAATTTTTTGAAAAAGAAAGGCTTTGATGTCGTCGTAAAATACAGTGTGAAAAGCGGCATTGAGGCGCTCAAGGCTCATGAATTCCAGTTGATATTACTGGACTACCGGTTAGGTGACGGAATCGGACTGGAAGTACTCGATGCACTGCGCGCGCGGGATAAGGTAATACCTTCGGTCATCATGACCAGCTTCAACGACGTCCGTACCGCGGTGAACGCCATCCGGCAAGGTGTGTTTGACTATATCACCAAACCTGTCAATCCCGATGAACTATTGATGGTTGTCAATGAAGCGTTGGAAGGGAAATCGGACGGGGCGGAATCGACCGAAAAGAAACGGAAACGCCGTATCGATGCCGCACCCGGCTTGGACTTTGTGGAGGGGACAAGTACAGCGGCACGAAAACTGCACGAATACATTGCATTGGTAGCGCCTACCGATATGTCGGTACTGATACGTGGTGAAAGCGGCACAGGAAAGGAATACGTAGCGCGGGCCATCCACCAGAAGAGCAAACGGGCAGGCCAGCCTTTCGTATCGATCGACTGCGGTACATTGTCTAAAGAATTGGCATCGAGCGAACTTTTTGGCCATGTAAAAGGATCGTTTACAGGTGCGCTGAACGATAAAACCGGCCAATTTGAAGAAGCAACGGGAGGCACGTTATTTCTCGATGAGATCGGCAACCTGTCATACGACGTGCAAGTTAAGTTGCTCCGGGCGTTGCAAGAACAGGTGATACAGCCCGTAGGTGCGAATAAAACCGTCAATGTAGACGTACGCGTAATCGCAGCTACCAATGAAGACTTGCTGGGCTCGGGTAAATTCAGGGAAGATCTTTACCATCGTATCAATGAGTTCGAGATTATCGTGCCGGCACTGCGTGACCGCCGTGGGGATTTCCAACAATTCGTCGATTTCTTTGTAAGGAAAGCCAATGAGGAACTGGGGAGGAACGTCGTGGAGCTGGCCAATGAGGTGAAGGATATCTTTAATGCGTACGACTGGCCCGGTAACCTACGGGAGCTGAAAAATGTGATTAAGCGCATGGTACTCCTTTCAGCTGGCGCAGAAGCCGAGGCGTCATCCTTGCCGGAAGAAATGGTGTACTCCATAAAACGATCGGCAGACACCCATTCCACAGTGCCCTCCGCAGAAAACCCCGACCTCCGGCTGCATAGCGAAGCGCATGAGCGAAAACTGATCGTAGATGTGCTACAGAAAGCCAAATACAATAAAAGTAAGGCTGCGCAAATGCTCAATATCGATCGAAAAACGTTATACAACAAGATGGAGAAATACGGAATTGAATGAGATTATTTTCTTATTTATCCGGTAATACACATAATCATGAACGACTTTAGTGCGCGGCGGCTACAGCTAGCAGAAATGAAGCTGAGCTTAGGGCTCGCGAAAGGGAAGGATTTTGCCACGGCCATAGGCCCACACTTGGTTACCCCCGATGAGCTGGCCGCACATAAGGTCGAAACAACGGCGGGCCACGTTGGCACCGCATTCGACCTGGAAATGACCTGTGCAGTTAACGGTACCCGGGTATCCAAAGGTAATTTTGCCGATATGCATTGGACATTCGCTAAAGTCATCGGACGCATATCTCACGGCGTTGATGTATACCCCGGAGACGTCATCGGCTCGGGCTCAATGGAGACGGGGTGCTGCTTGGAACTCAATGGCACGAAAAAAAGCGAAGATCCCTTATATAAACCCCAATGGTTGAAGCCGGGCGACGTGGAAATGGAATTAACTGGTTTGGGACGTCTAGTAAATACAGTAAGCATGGAAAATGCCCCATAGTTTCATAGCTTTGACTTCAATGACAAAAACCATCGATCCGCTT
>CAZTJY010000082.1:0-18889 GCA_964613725.1 uncultured Parapedobacter sp.
TACGATGGCTTGTGTTTGCCGCGGATCACTTTCGCAATCTCGGATGACAAGCGCCCCAAAATCTCGCCTTCAGCGTCAACAACAACCCACTGTTTATCGACGGTGTTTTTGTTGGCAGAGACAGTTTTGTAACTTAACGTATTCACTTGCTTTGTTTTGAAATAATTAATAAATATATTTAGCCCCTTTATTTTAAGGGACTGCAAAGGTACAACAATAAAATTTATTTTTCAAAGTTATGTGGCGAGTAATAATCAAGGTATCCCGCCTTTTCATTGTGGCCGGTAGTATTTGGTGTATAGCGGGTACCGCCTTCGCCCAGGAAACTGCGGATAGTTTGTCGGCGAAATATTTATATGACAAGGGGATAAGGCAAAAAGCGGCTGGACAGTTGGCGTTGGCGAAAAAGACATTCGAGGAGGTCATTCAGCTGCAGCCAAGTAACTACCAAGCCCATTTTCAACTCGCCGAAATATACATTCACAACGAAGACTTCACCGGCGCCGAAAAAGCTGCATTGCGTGCCGCTGAACTCAGACCAAACAACGCGCGGTATTGGCGTACCCTATTGGATGTTTACCGCAAGACGGGGAATGTCAAAGGTATTCCGACGACATTGGATGAGCTCATCCGGCTCAATCCGGAGGAGGTTTCTTTTTATCATGAAAAAGCCTATGCGTTGTTTCTGGATAAACAGTATGATGCCGCTTTGGCCACATGTGACACGATCGGGGCCCTTTTCGGGACAACCGACGACCAATACGTCACTAAGCATCAGATTTATCTAGCTCAAGGCAACACAGCGGCAGCGATTAATGAATTGGAGCAATTGGTCGCGAAGAAGCCTGACGAGAGCAAAGCTTACATCCTATTGGCCGAATTGTACACCAAAATGGACGATGGCAAGAAGGCACTTGGGCTATTAGACGAAGCAGCGGATACTTTCCCTAACGAACCACTCGTTCTCCTTGGTAAATCTGATGCCTACTTAGCAATGGGGAAGCAAAAACAGGCGTATAACTACCTTCGCCAAGCATTCGCCAGTGACAGCTTGAATATGGATGTGAAAGCAGGTATACTTTACAGTGCGCTCGCCAAAAAGCGCCACCCGCTCGATGGCGCATTTGTTGCTGGGTTGGCCGACCTGTTTGTCCAGACCTATCCGAAGGAGGCCAAATCGCATGCGGTGCGTGGCGACATTTATAGGCAATTAGGGGCGCCTGACGATGCCCGTGATGCTTATTTGGCTGCCTTGGATGTTAATCGATATATCGAGGGTGTTTGGCAACAACTGTTGCAAGTAGAACTTCAGCTGGGCCGCTACGCCGATGTCGAAGCACATGGCAAAGAGGCGCTAACACTTTTTCCTAACCAACCGATTATCCTGTTCTTTACCGGCCACGGTTACCTGGGAAACAAGCATTATCGAGAGGCCCGCGTGCATTTGGAAGCAGCACTGAATAGTGCAACCGAAGAGCACACCCCTGTGTTAACCCAATTGTACAGTAGTCTGGGCGATGTTTATAATGCGATGGGTATGTTCGCTGAATCGGACGTGGCCTACGAAGAAGCCATTGCGCAGGACAGTACAAACGCATACGCATTGAATAATTATGCTTATTACTTGGCACTTCGCAAGCAGAAGTTACCTCTTGCCGCCGAAATGTCGAAGAAATCTAATGAATTGGAACCCGATTCTCCATCATATCAGGATACATATGCGTGGGTGCTCTTCCAGCAAGGCGAATACGCGGCTGCGTTGGGGTGGATAGAAAAAGCCATTGCGCATTCAGATCAGGCATCGGAGACTTTGCTTGAACACTATGGTGATATTTTAGCCAAGTTGGGGCACCTAAACAAGGCCGTTACGCAATGGAAAAAGGCTAGGAGTCTTTCATTGGCGGTTGGCAAGGATATTGATAAACTATCCCAAAAAATTGATGCGAAACAATACGTTGATTAAATGGGCTGTGCATTACCTCGCATTGGCGGTTATGTTTTCGTGTGGACCGAAGAAGCAGGTTGTCTCGACGGAGGAAGTTGAAACGGCGGTGTCTGGAGCGGCGCGGGCTATGGTGATGGAGCATGTGGCCCAGCAACAATTGCTCTATACCACGTTCAACGGTCGTGCCAAGAGCAGCCTCACCCTTAATAACAAAGAGCGTTACGACGTGACCGCCAATATTCGCCTTATACACGATGAGGCCATTTGGATTTCGATGACGGCGCTTCTCGGGATGGAAGTAGTGCGTTTGCTCATTACTCCCGACAGCATAAAAGTCATCAATCGCCTGCAGTCTACCTACATCTGTATGCCCTTCGCCTATTTACATGATTTTACAGGGAGTAGTTTAGACTTTTCAGGTCTAGAACGGTTGCTCATAGGTGATGTTATTGATCAAATAGTCGACGGTGGTACGGAGGTTTGGCGCGGCACCGATGGTTATCTGTTGCAACTGCAGACAGACAATTTGCAGTATGCAGTCCGTGTAGGCAACGATTACCAAACAAGTTACGCGTCGATATCGGCACCTGCACGTAGTCAACAACTGGAGGTCTTTTATGGCGACTACCAGGTGGTTGAAGGAAATTCATTTCCCATTCGTATCGAGCTCTCAATAGCTACATCCCAATTGCTACTGCAAACTGAAATGAATTACAGTAAGGTGGCATTTGATGAAAAGGTCGAATTGCCTTTCACGGTTCCGTCAAAGTATACTGAAGTTCAATAGTGTAGAACCATGTGTGATTATCGAGGTAGATTTCTTACTTTCGCAAACGATATCGGGTCGGGTGATGAGGTTATAGGAAGAAGGTTGCCATTACCTATAACAGCTAAAGTGGTATATAGATGAATTATCTAAAAGGAACATTAAGCATCGTTGCATTCTTTTTGACATTTGCTATCGGTTACGCGCAGAGCAGTGCCGAGCTGAGGAAACAGCGCGAGCAATTGAATAAGGAAATAGAGCGCCTTAACCAGAGCCTGAAGACCACGTCGAGCGATCGTAGCCTTTCACTGAAGCAAGTAAATGCGTTAAACACCCAACTGCGCCTGCGGGAGAAGAAAATCAGCACGATTAATAGCGAAATCAAATTAATCAGTAATCAAATCGCTTCGCACAATAAAACCATCCGAAGCCTTCGTGACCAGTTGGAAAAATTGCGTAAGGATTATGAGAACATGATAATGTTTGCGTTCCGCAATCGGAATGCGTACAATAAAATGATGTTCATCTTCGCCTCGAAAGATTTCAACCAGGCGTTTAAACGTGTTAAATATTTACAGCAGTTCAATGAATCGCGGAAGTTACGTGCCAAAGAAATCGAAGAAACGCAGAAGGAAATTGCCCTGAAAGTAGCGCAACTGGAGGCTAGCAAAAGGGAGCAGGCTTCATTGCTTACTGAACAGGAAAGCGAACGGAAGACGATTGCCCAAGAGCAGGGTGCTCAATCCAAAGTATTGCAAGCGCTTACCCAACAAGAGAAGAAATTCCAGCAGGAGCTGCGTAAGAAGCAACAGGAAGACGAACGATTGGCGCGAGCCATCCGAAATGCTATCCAACGGGAAATCGCAGAACAGCGCAGACTGGAAGAAGAAGCGCGGAAGGCAGCGCTGGCGCTCGAAGCTGAGCGCACCGGAAAGACCGTGGCGGAGGTGGAGGCGGAAAAACCCGCGGTACGCAAAAGCGACACGGAAGTGCTGGCCAATACGCCGGCAGCGGCGAAGCTTTCGGCCGACTTTGCAGGCAACCGTGGGCGCCTGCCATGGCCTGTGCAGCAAGGAGTTATTACCCAACGTTTCGGAAGGCATACGATTGGAAGGAATGTGACCGTCGAAAATGCGGGTATCACGATTCGAACCAATAACAATGCGCAAGTACAGGCGATTTTCGATGGTACGATTATCCAAGTAGCTAATATGGCGGGTTCATACGCCATTATCGTGCAGCATGGTAAATACTTCACGGTTTATACGAAGCTTGGGAACCCTGTGGTGAAGCGCGGGCAGACGGTTCAGCGCGGCCAAGCATTGGGAACAGCGCTGGTAGACCCCCAAGACGGAACATCGGAAGTGCATTTCGAGATATGGGAAGGCGCCGCCCCAATAAATCCAGAACCGTGGTTGGCCCAATAGCCGTACGTGAGGGGCCGCAGAATCATGCGCTTCATTGCAACTGGACAGAAAACGGTGCATGTGAAAATACGGGTGAAATTAAATATTATATGTACATTTGCAGAATCACCCTGTTGTGAAAGCGGGGTAGTTTAAAAATTTAAAACAACGGTTATGGTAGATTCAGTGTTGTTATTTCTTGGTGCTCAAGAGATTATCCTGATTGTTTTAGCGCTCCTCTTGTTATTCGGCGGCCGGAAAATCCCCGAACTGATGCGTGGGATGGGACGTGGTATCCGGGAGTTCAAAGAGGGACAAAAAGAGAGCCCAAAAGAGGAAAGCCCACGAGAGGAATTGGAAGGGAACAAACAATAATAGACGTATCCCATACGAAAAGGACTTTATACCAAATTGTCTGCCTTGGTATAAAGTCTATTTATTTTAAGGCCGCGTCATGCAATAATCGATTTTTGTCGATGGCCATACAATAAAAAATAAATTCTTACGTTTTTCACGTAATGCATACCATACCCGGTATGACATTTGGTAATTCACAGACTAGCTAACCAATAGCTGCGCCGTGAGATTTATGCATATACGTACCACGAAAAAAACATGGTGTTAAAAAAGGTTTCGGCAGTAGTCGTAGGCAGTATGCTGTGTGCCCATGTGGCATTTTCTGAATCCCCCGCCTTCGGCCTGTCCACGGATACCGCGACCACGAAAAATAGAGCGGAAAGAGCGATTGATAGACGGTTGGAACTGATAGCTGACAGCATCAATTTCGTTGATCTGGAAGGCGAGCTGGAACCCTCGCCGATGTTGACATTCGTTCCAGCTACTGTAGAAGGGCGCTTGGCATATTTGCAGAATGTAGTTCCTCTTACCTACAACGCCCAGGTACAATCTTATATCGACGCATACAGTACCGCCCGGTACAAAAGACATCTCGAACAAATGATGGGGCTGTCCCAGTACTATTTTCCCATATACGAGCGAGTGTTTTCTGAAGCTGGTGTTCCTGAAGAAATCAAGTACCTGTCGATTGTCGAATCGGCGTTGAACCCACACGCGGTATCCCGGGTTGGGGCCACGGGGTTGTGGCAGTTTATGTTTGCCACGGCTCGGATGTACGACCTTGCCATTGATAGCTATGTCGATGAACGGAAGGATCCGATTGCTGCTAGCCGCGCGGCAGCAGCCTATCTAGTAGATGCGTACAACGATTTCGGTGATTGGTTGTTGGCCATAGCTTCTTATAATTGTGGTAAGGGTAATGTGTTACGTGCTATCCAACGGTCGGGTTTGGCCAATCCCGATTACTGGGCCATAAGCGGCTTCCTCCCGAGGGAGACCCGTAACTACGTGCCGGCATTTATTGCCATCACATATGTTCTGGAATATGCTGAAGAGCATGGTATTACGCCTGCAGCGACGACTATTCCCACTCAAACCGAAATCGTATGGGTACAGAAGCACATCCCATTGAGCGGTGTAGCAAAGGCTTTAGACGTGGAGGAAGAGATTGTGAAATCGTTGAATCCAGCATACAAGCGGGGGGTGGTTAACGGTTCGGTAGACGCGCCTAAAAGATTGATACTGCCAGAAGCCCCGCCGCAAGCATACCCAGCATTGTATGCGGTATTGAATACGCCCAATAAGATGCAGGCGGTCTATGCGGCAGATAAAGGTACGGTAGGGGCCCGAACCACCATGCACCGCGTACGGAAAGGTGAAACACTTGGCAAGATAGCGAATCAATACCGTGTGAGTGTCCAGGATTTAAAAGTATGGAATAAGCTCAAGAACAATACCATTGTGCCGGGACAAGGGCTTCGTGTGATGGTCACGGGGGAGCGATCCAATACATCCGATGCGCCACCCGTTAATGCTTCGTATATTTCCTATCGCGTAAAAAAGGGCGACACGTTGTCTGGTATTGCCCAGCGGCACCGGAAAACTAGCGTTGCGGCCATCAAATCCGATAATGGGCTGCGAAGCAATAGCATTAAACCCGGAATGATGTTGAAAATAAAAGTGAACTAGTCCAATCCTTAGCTTGTCGTCAGGTTCAGTTAGATCAGCCAAGCAGCATCCTCAACTCCGTCGCATTCACGAAGTTGAACCGTAACGTGCTCTTTTAGAATGGTGGAGAGTTTCAAGCCCGAAAAGTCACTAAATATAGGGAATTTATGATGGCTTCGGTCAATCAGCACCACAGTGCGCATCTTCTTCAACGGTACATCGAAAAACACTCCGATACCATACGCCAAGGTGCGCCCGCTATTCAATACGTCGTCTACCAACACCACCACTTTATCTGCTGCCTGTTCAATGGGTGTATCCGTCTCAGCACGCAACGTACTGCTTGTTTTGTCTAAAGCGACTTTTATAAGTGAAATATCGAAAGAGGAAATTCGTTCCAATTCTGCTTTGAGGCGTTGGGCAAAGACGAACCCACGGTCGGCAATCCCCACAAGGACCAATGAAGACTCCTCGAAATTGTCCTCCAACAATTGGTAAGCAATGCGGGTTGTCTTTTTTGCTATTTGTTCTTGATTGAGGATCAGTAATTTTTTTGTGGACATATACTTCTGTCTGATGATCGCTTGGTAAAGGTAAGTATATTCACTAAAGCCTCAAAGGGGAGGGGTTAAATTAGCATCCTTTAGTGCAATGCCATTGGCGGCATGTATTTGATAAAATGGAAGGACGCCCAGATGCATTTAATGCATCGATGGTGATAATGTAGGTTGTTCATCTACTGGCCCACCGGTTGACGCCGCTGCCAACATACGGCCACCATTGTAGTAGTACCGCTTCCAATAAGCATCGTTCAAGTCGCTTATCATCACGCCGCGGCTGGAGGAGGCATGTGCGAATTTGTCATCGCCGATATATACGCCCACATGGGTGATATTACGACTGCGTATCTTAAAAAACACCAAATCACCAGGCATCAGTTTATCTTTTGCAATCGGGTCAACTTGTGTGTAGATATTGCGGCTATTATGCCCAAGGGTGGTGTTGAAAACTTTGTCGTAAAGCTCGTATGCGAACCTCGAGCAATCGACCCCACGTTTGGTCTTTCCCCCCAAACGATATGGAGTGCCTATCCACTCGTATATGAATTGGTAGAGTTGCGTGTTGGCGGAGGCCGATACGGCCACCCCCATGATTTGGGAAAAATAGTCTTTGGCTAAATTATCAGGGTCTGAGGGGTTTGTAGGTTGGTCAGCTGATGTTTGTGCTTGCGACACAGCAAATAAACAAGCGAATAGCAGGCAGGCTACTGAAGTCTTCTTTTTCATCTGTTTATTTCTTCTTTTTCAGTTGTCAGATGGAGCCCTTGATGATTAATCCGTTAACTTGTGGATCAATCATGTCGAGGTCATTAAATTGCCTTTTTATGATACATGCAGACGATGATTGCTTACCAGCATGTTTTCACATGCGAACTGGTCGATCGCAAAACTATAGCAAAAAATCCATTGATGCAAGGAAAAAAGTTTCTATAATTGGATATGTTTCGAATTGCTCGTTTTTTATTGGTTATCGCCGTTCTCGCGGGGAATTTTTATTGGGCAAACGCGCAGGCGCCAGCTGATACCTTGCGGATATTGGCTATCGGCAATAGTTTTTCCCAGGATGCGGTTGAGCAATACCTTCATGAATTGGCGGAGGCCGCCAAGAAACCGATTGTTATTGGCAACATGTATATAGGTGGGGCGCCGCTGTCGTTGCATTGGGAAAATGCTCGGACAGGCAAAGCTGCATACAGTTACCGCAAGATCGATGTAGATGGGATGAAGTCTACGGAAGATGGGGTGAGTATCCTATCGGTGTTAGCTGACGAGGCGTGGGATTATGTGTCTTTACAACAAGCCAGTCCTTTGTCCGGTCAATTCAATAGTTATGTTGCGCCGCTCAGCGCATTGCATCAATACATCGATAGTGTAACGGCTGGTAGCGTGAAGCATATTTGGCACCAAACATGGGCCTATGCCTCGAATTCCACGCACCCAGGGTTTGAGAATTATCACAACGACCAACATGAAATGTACCAAGCTATCATGGGGGCTTCCGCTGAGGCACAGCGGTTGGTTCCGATTGACTTGTTGGTGCCATGTGGTACGGCCATCCAGAACGCACGGACCAGTTTTATTGGCGATCATCTCACGCGAGATGGTTACCATCTCGACCTCCAGATCGGCCGGTTCGTCGCGGCATGTACCTGGTTCGAAGCGTTGTTTGGCCAACAAGCACCGGTAGATCGCTATCGCCCGGAGGGCGTGTCGGTGGCACAAGCCGCCGTTGCCCAACAAGCGGCACATGCCGCCGTTAATCAGCCTTTTTCGGTGAGCGAACTTGCCTCGGTGCGGCGACCCAATATCCTGATTATTATTTCAGACGACCATGCCTTCCAAGCTATAGGGGCCTACGGACACGGTTTGGCGCCAACCCCAAATATAGACCGAATTGGCAACGAAGGTGCTCGCTTCGAACGTATGTACGTAACCAACTCTATCTGCGGACCTAGCCGTGCAACTTTGCTGACGGGGAAATACAGCCATAAAAACGGCTTTAAAGATAACGAAACATCCACATTCGACCACGGGCAAGAATTGTTTGTTAAGGGCCTGCAAGAAGCGGGTTACCAGACTGCTTGGGTTGGAAAACAACACCTTGGAAATCGTCCGCAAGGATTCGATTATTATAGCATCCTACCCGGACAAGGGGCATACTATAATCCCGATTTCATCAACACTGGTGGTGCTCGTGAACACATAGAAGGTTATGTAACAAACATTATTACGGATAAAGCCGAAGCATGGCTTGACGGGCGTGATCCCAATGAACCGTTCTGCCTGGTCATTGGCCATAAAGCAACGCACCGTACATGGTTGCCGGATACGGTAGACTTTGGTCGCTATGACCAGGTTGAGTTCCCACTACCCGAAACGTATTACGACGACTATGCCGGCCGTGAAGCGGCGGCTGTTCAGGAGATGAGTATCGCCAAGGATATGCGGATGGGCTACGACCTGAAGATGGAGCCTGTGGCAGCGGCCGACCGCGAAGGAGCCATCAAACGGATGAACCCTGATCAGCGGCGGAAATTCGATGCTTATTATCAGCCGATATTTGCGGATTTCAACGCCCGCAACCTTGGCGGCCGGACGGTGGCAGCATGGAAATACCAACGTTATATGCGAGACTACCTCAGCACGGCGACATCGCTGGACCGCAATATCGGACGGATATTGGACTATCTTGATGTAAACGGCTTGACCAATAATACGTTGGTGATTTATCTTTCCGACCAAGGGTTTTATTTGGGTGAGCATGGGTGGTTCGATAAACGGTTTATGTATGAAGAGTCCTTCCGTACGCCCATGCTAGCGCGGTTGCCGGGCACGATAGAACCCGGCTCCGTAATCGAAGGTTTCGCAGTGAACACCGATATCGCACCAACGCTTCTGCAGTTGGCCGGGGCGGATGTGCCACGAGATATCCAAGGGCTGTCGCTATTGCCATTATTCCAGCACCCCGATACAAGTGTTAGGGACGCCGTTTATTACCATTATTATGAAAATGGCGAACATGCCGTTTCACCGCACTTCGGTGTGCGCAACGCACGATATAAATTGATCCGTTTCTATGAGCGGGTGGATGCCTGGGAACTTTTTGACCTCACGGAAGATCCTAATGAAATAAATAACGTATACGGCAAATACGGTTATGAGGCTGTTACTGCTGAGATGAAACGGCTACTGCTATCACAAATAAAGAAGTTTGAGGATAACGAAGCAGCTGCTCTTTTGGCCGAGGATGAAACGTGAATAGGCGGTATCGCTTCGGTTTAACTCGAAAAGGGTGTAAACGGCAGCTTTTTGGGTTACCAATGATCGGCAACGCATCTTTATCGAACCTAAACATTAATATCATCCCGTACCGCATACCGAAACGATATTTTTAAACACCCATTCGTATCAGTAGTTTTGCTGGGAGTAATAGGGTAACTACTTCGGATATCCAAACAGAAAAATGTATAATAACAACACAAAATATGAATAGATTTAAAGTAATCATCGGGGTACTTATTATCTGCGCGCTTGGTGAATCGTGCGCGTCTAGCGATTCTCGAAGTGCCGACGGCCACGCCACGCTGCGGGTAATGACCTTCAATCTGTGGCACGGCGGTGATGCGGTGGAACTGCCGCGCGACACAACCATCAAATACCAATTGGAGGCCATCCGTATGGCGAAGGCCGATGTGGTTGGCTTGCAAGAACAGACCACCAACCGAAGTGATAATGCGTCGCGGGCAAAGTTACTGGCCGACAGTTTGGGTTGGCAGTACCATCTTGTCGATGGAAGCAGGGCAATCATTTCGCGGTTCGACATCCGGCCCGTGGATACCACGAAGGTGTCCCAAGCAGTGCTATTGCAGCAGCCCGATGGTAGGGATTTCGTCTTCGGCGTTATGCACCTCATGTACACGCCGTACGAACCGTATGACATCGCCGATAGGAAGTTGTTGGACGCAGTGGCGGCCGAAGCCTCCGCAAAAAAGGCCCGCCTCCACCAAGTGCAGGACATGCTGGATGAAATTGCCCCCTACAGTGATTACCCAACCATATTGGTCGGCGATTTTAACGAGCCGAGTTGCCTCGACTGGACAGCAGACGCCATCGAAGACAGAGGCGATACGTTATTGCCTTTCGCTGTTCATTGGCCCGCTACCGCGTTGCTCATCAACCATGGTTTCAAAGATGCATACCGCGAGGTGTATACCGATGTGGCGGAACGACCAGGATATACTTGGACATCCGTAGAAGGCCTTTGGCGTGACCCTGAAATCCACGATCGGATCGATTTAATCTACGTGAGTAAGGAGGGCTTCGCTGTGGCCGAGGCTGCGGTTGTTGGCGAACCCTCGCCGATGACTGACATAGTGGTCGATACGTGGCCTTCAGACCATCGGGCTGTTGTCGCGGAGTTGGTGGTACGTTAACTTGATGCATCCACTAGTCGCCAGTCTCCACTTTCTTTCCGCTCGGGACGTCCGATAGCGATATTGGTGGAGTGGTACATCAGGAATACCCAGCCTTCGGCACAACCATGCTCCCAATATTCCTGTCGGAGGGCCATGGATTTCCGGCCGTCATAGTCATATTTAGCAGCAAACTGCCGGAAAAATTGCTCCGGCTCAGGGGCTTCATCGCCGCCATAGAAGAAGTGTTCGCCGCCTGTTTGGATATGGAAAACCTGATGATGGGGTGTGTGACCACCCGACACCTCGTAGCTGATCTCGTGGTTAATCGACCCGTTTCCCTCTACAAGCACGAGGTTGCCGCTCCGTTGAAGCACGTCGAAGATTTCCGTTCGGTAAGAATCCGACATGCCACTGTATGCATCCTCCCATTCGCCTCGCTGTATCACATACTCGGCATCCGGAAAAGCAACACGGAATGCTCCGTTACGATCCACAACAGCACCACCTACATGGTCTTTATGCAGATGTGATAGTAGCACATATCGCACATCATGCGGTTCGAATCCTGCTTTCCGGATATTGTAATGCAGTTGTAGATCGCCATCGTCGTCTTCAAAACCAATGCCTGTGTCGAGGAGTAGCAGCCCATTTGACGATTCGATCAAAAACGGGTGCACATGAATAAATAGCGAACCCGGCCGGTCTTTTTTCCGATCTTTAGCCGCATCAAAAGGAACGAATTTTTTGGAAGAATCGACGGAAAATGAGCCTTCGAATAAGGAATGTGCCTGCATGTTTTTATCTTTACCCTTTCGTAGTGTACAAACTTAGCTAAATTTGCCTTTTTTGCAAACCTTGTCGGTTGCTTAAAAAGCGCGTTTATCAAGCTCTCCCCAGCCATTAGGAGACAGGTTTATTGTGGAAATATATGCAAAAAAGATGGGCAATCGCCTCTTGTAACGACGAAGCCAAGGCACGGCAATTAGAGGAAGCGCTTGGTATTCATAGGATACTAGCTGAGTTGTTAGTAAATAGGGGCGTGACTAACTTTGAGGATGCACGGTGCTTTTTCCGTCCGGACCTGTCGTCGCTTCACGACCCCTTCCTGATGAAAGATATGGATAAGGCCATTGCCCGGATCGAAAAGGCCATCGGAAATAAGGAGCGGGTTCTTATCTATGGAGATTATGATGTGGATGGAACGACCGCAGTGGCCGTAGTCTACAGTTTTTTCCGGCAGTTTCACTCGGGCTTGGAGTTTTACTTGCCCGATCGCTATGCGGAAGGATATGGCATTTCTAACCAAGGCATCGACTATGCCGCTGAAAATGGGTTTACATTGGTCATTGCATTGGACTGTGGTATAAAAGCATTGGATAAGGTAAGCTACGCTCGCGAGCGCGGAATCGATTTCATCATTGGTGACCATCACCTACCTGGCGCTGAACTGCCCGATGCAGTGGCGGTTTTAGACCCCAAGCGCGACGATTGCCCATACCCTTATAAAGAGCTGCCGGGGTGTGGTATCGGGTTCAAGCTGGTGCAAGCATTTGTTCAAAAAAACAACATGGACGTCAACCATTGCTACCAATACCTCGACTTGGTAGCCGTGGGCATCGCTTCAGACATCGTGCCGATTTCTGGCGAAAACCGGATACTTGCCCATTATGGACTTCTCAAATTGAATACCAACCCCTGTTGCGGATTACAGTCGCTTATCGATTTATCTACCCATCGAAGCGGACACTTTACGGTGAATGACATTATTTTCCAAATAGGGCCACGTATCAACGCGGCTGGGCGGATAGATCATGCAAAAGATGCTGTTAAATTACTTATTTCCAAATCGTTACATGAAGCTGTAGCGTACAGTAAAAGCATTGATGTCCAAAACACCCAACGGAAAGATTTCGATTTCCGGATCACCGAAGAAGCACTTGCTATTATTGACGCGGATGAGGAACTAAAAAAAAGGAAGACTACGGTGGTGTTTCAGCCCGGTTGGCATAAAGGCGTTATCGGTATCGTAGCCACCCGGCTTACTGAAAAATACTACCGGCCTACTGTGGTGCTTACGCAAACCAACGGGCATGTTTCGGGCTCAGCCCGTTCCGTCCTGGGATTCGACCTGTATGAGGCATTGAGCGCATGCAGTGATCTGCTCGATCAATTCGGCGGGCATAAATACGCTGCCGGGCTAACGATGAAGCCGGAGAATATCGGACTTTTCCAACAACGTTTCGAGCGTGTCGTCGAAGCAAGCATCCTCCCGAGTATGTTGCAACGCGAAATGGCCATCGACGCGGAACTGGACTTTGCTGATATTGACGCAAAATTTTTTCGTATTTTACGCCGATTTGAGCCATTCGGGCCCCAAAATGAGGCGCCGGTTTTCATGAGTAGACGGGTAGTGGTTTGGGGTATGGCAACAATCGTTGGGGGTAGCCACCTTAAAATGACGGTTAGGCAACCCGGGTCGCCGCGGTTTGATTGCATCGGCTTCGGTCTAGCAGATTATGCCGAAGCGATCAATACGCAAGGCCCATTTGATATGTGCTATACCATTGAAGAAAATGTGTGGCGCGATAAGCGGAATTTGCAGTTGAATGTAAAAGATATACGGATTTAGGATTGGGAACGAACAATGGGACGATCGCTTGAGGCGAGGCAAGTATGTGACTTCCCGTGAGTTTGGCGAGTCGGACAACAAAAAAGGCAAATAGCAAAAACGTGATATTAAAAGCAGAACATCTCATCAAGAAATACCGCCAGCGCACGGTGGTGAACGATGTTTCTTTCGAAGTTGCCCAAGGCGAAATCGTTGGTTTATTAGGTCCCAATGGAGCGGGAAAAACAACATCGTTCTATATGATTGTTGGGTTGATCAAGCCCAATGATGGTCACGTATACTTGGATGGCGAAGAAATCACCGAGGATCCCATGTACCGACGGGCACAGAAAGGAATAGGTTATCTGGCGCAGGAGGCGTCTGTATTCCGGAAGTTGTCGGTTGAAAACAACATCATGGCCGTCCTTGAAATCCATCATCAAGATCGTGAAGAGCGGAAAGAAAAATTGGAGGAATTGTTAGCCGAATTCAGTCTGAATCGTGTACGAAAAAACCGTGGTGACTTGCTGTCGGGTGGCGAGCGCCGCCGCACGGAGATAGCACGTGCCCTGGCTGCAAATCCGAATTTCATCCTGTTGGATGAACCCTTTGCCGGTGTGGATCCGATCGCTGTGGAAGAGATACAGACCATCGTGTCCAAGTTGAAACAACGCAATATTGGTATTTTGATTACTGACCACAATGTGCAGGAGACGTTGTCGATTACGGACCGCGCTTACCTGCTAACCGAGGGCAAGATTATGCTGGCTGGTACCCCAGAGGAAATTGCAGTGAATGAAATGGCCCGTAAGTTTTACCTCGGGCGAAATTTCGAGCTGCGACGTAAAAAACTTTAACGATTTAGATTTCTTCATGCCAAGAACTTACGAAAAGCGGATTAGGACTTACGACTAAAAAATGGCCATCATCAACTCGATATTTACGTGGATTATGAAAAAGCGCATTCACCAGATTGAGCTTTTTATGAAATACCCGCACGAAGTACAGGAAGAGTGGTTCCAGAGCTTGCTCTCTACGGCCGAGGCTACGGAATGGGGTAAAAAGTACGGCTATAATTCTATACTGACAGCCGAAACTTACAAGGAGCGCGTGCCTATACAAGACTACAACAGTCTTAAACCATACATCGATCGCATGATCAAGGGCGAGCAGAATATTCTCTGGCCATCGGATATCAAGTGGTTCGCTAAATCATCGGGTACGACTGCCGACCGGAGCAAGTTTATCCCGGTGAGTGAGGAAGCATTGGAGGATTGCCACTATCAAGGAGGGAAGGATATGTTATCCGTATACTGCCACAACCGGCCGGATACCAAGATTCTGACCGGGAAATCGTTAGTGCTTGGCGGCAGTTCCCAAATAAACAATTTCCAATCCGACTCCTATTATGGTGATCTTTCATCCATAATATTGCGCAATCTGCCTTTTTGGGCAGAAACCCACCGAACCCCCGATTTGGAGACTGCCCTCAATCCCAATTTTGAGGAGAAAATCGAAACAGTTGCCCAAAGCTCCATACAAGAAAACGTAACCAGTCTATCAGGGGTGCCGACATGGTATGTGGTGTTGGCCAAACGGATGCTGGAACTTACGGGAAAAGATAACCTCCTTGAGATTTGGCCCAACCTGGAGTTTTACAGCCACGGAGGTGTTAGTTTCAAACCTTATCGCGAGCTTTTCAAGAAACTTGTTCCGTCCAGCACCATGTATTACCTCGAGAATTACAACGCCTCTGAGGGATACTTCGCTTTGCAAGATCAATCCGATTCCGAAGACTTGCTACTTATGCTCGATTATGGGATTTTCTATGAATTCCTTCCTGTAGAGAACCTGTTTGACGAACACCCGAAAACATTGGGCTTGCACGAAGTGGAGCTGGGCAAGAATTATGCGTTAATTATTTCGACCAATGCCGGGTTGTGGCGTTATATGGTAGGCGATACAATTAAATTCACGACCCTGCACCCCTACCGAATCCAGGTTACGGGAAGGACAAAACAGTTTATCAACACATTTGGCGAAGAGGTCATAGTGGACAATGCCGACGAGGCGTTGAAGAAGGCGTGTGCAGAGACAGGGGCTAGTGTCCGTGACTACACCGCCGGGCCGGTTTATTTTAGCGATCGGAATGCGGGTGCGCACGAGTGGATCATTGAATTTGAAGAGCCACCTCGTGATTTCGACCAGTTTTGCAAGGTGTTGGATGTAGCGTTGCGCGAGGTCAATTCAGACTATGACGCGAAGCGGTCCAATAACCTGGCCTTGCGATTCCCCATTATTCATCATGCCGCCGAAGGCACATTTTACCGCTGGATGAAGTCGCGGGGCAAACTCGGCGGCCAGAATAAGGTGCCCCGGCTGTCCAATGATCGGGCCTACCTCGACGATATTTTGGAGCAACTGAAAGCAAACTAATCCGTTTACCATTCCTTATCCTTACCTTTGTGGGCTTATGGCAAACATCATCGCAATAGTAGGACGGCCAAACGTCGGTAAATCGACGTTGTATAACCGGTTGACAGAAAGCCGGAGGGCAATTGTCGACGATTTCAGCGGCGTGACACGCGATCGGCATTACGGCCAGAGCGAATGGACGGGTAACAAATTTACCGTAATCGATACGGGAGGCTACGTGCATGGCTCGGACGACGTATTTGAGTCGGCCATCCGCGAGCAAGTGATGATTGCCATTGAGGAAGCCTCGGTCATCCTTTTTATGGTCGATGTAACCACCGGTATCACCGATTTGGACGATGCCATCGCCGATGTGCTCCGGCGGAGCAAAAAGCCCGTGTTTGTCGTTGTCAATAAAGTGGACCATCCGCTGCTACAACAAGAAGCCAGCATTTTCTATAGCTTTGGCCTCGGTGAAATATTTCCCCTTTCGTCCATGACGGGATCCGGCACAGGTGAATTGTTGGACGAGGTGGTCAAACACTTCGAACAAGAAGATGACGAAGAAGATGCACGTCCGAAATATACGATCGTGGGAAGGCCCAATGTGGGTAAATCTTCCCTTATCAATGCCCTGGTTGGCAAAGAGCGTAATATCGTGACGCCTGTCGCAGGTACCACGCGGGATTCCATCCGCATCCACTATAATCAGTACGGACACGATTTCACATTGATCGACACGGCAGGTCTGCGGCGTAAAACCAAGGTGAAGGAGAATATTGAGTTTTATTCCGTGATGCGGACTATCAAGGCGCTCGAAGAATCGGATGTCGTCATCCTCATGTTGGATGCGACCGAAGGCATCGAGGCGCAGGATATCAATATTTTCCACTTGGCCGAAAAGAACCGGAAGGGAGTGGTCATCCTGGTCAATAAATGGGACCTGATCGAAAAGAATAACAAAACCACCAAGGTTTTCGAAGAGCTCGTCCGAGAGAAAATAGCGCCTTTTACCGATGTGCCCATCATCTTTACATCGGTGACCGAAAAGCAACGTATTTTCAAGGCGATAGAAGCGGCCTCAAAAGTTTACGAGAATAAAGTGAAGAAAATACCGACCTCGAAGCTAAACGAGGTGATGTTACCCATTATTGAAAGTTATCCGCCCCCAGCTACCAAGGGCAAATACATCAAGATTAAATACGTGACTCAGGTGGGTGATAAATCCCCGATGTTCGCCTTTTTCTGTAACCTTCCCCAATACATCAAAGAGCCCTACAGGCGTTTCGTGGAAAATAAGCTGCGCGAGAATTTTGATTTTGAGGGCGTGCCCATTGAAGTATATTTCCGGCAGAAGTAAGTCTACTGTTCGATACCGTTAGTTTCCGGAAAATTGTAGAGAAGCTACTTAATTCGTATTTTCGCGGCTATGAACAACCAACTGGTGCTGTATAATACATTAACTAGGGCTAAGGAAAAATTCGAGCCGCTAAACCCTCCTTTTGTTGGCATGTACGTTTGCGGCCCTACGGTCTATAGCGATGTACATTTGGGCAATATCCGGACGTTCGTATCTTTCGACCTGATATTCCGTTACCTTACGCACTTGGGCTACAAAGTACGTTACGTGCGTAACATTACCGATGCTGGCCATTTGGAGGGAGACAACGACGAAGGCGACGACAAATTCGCAAAGAAGGCGAAGCTGGAGCAATTAGAACCCATGGAAATCGTACAGAAGTACACCTTGGGTTTCCATGAAGTGCTTCGGCTGTTCAATACGTTGCCCCCCAGCATCGAGCCTACAGCCACGGGTCATATATCCGAGCAAATCGAGATGGTTAAGGAAATCATTAACAAAGGCTATGCTTACGAAGTGAATGGTACTGTGTACTTCGATGTCGAAAAGTACGTCAAGACATACGACTATACCATCCTTACCAATCGCAAGTTGGACGACATGCTCAATAACACCCGTCAGCTCAATGGACAGGACGAGAAGCGGGGTCGCCTGGATTTCGCGCTTTGGATCAAAGCCAAACCAGAGCATATCATGCGCTGGCCCTCACCGTGGGGCGTTGGCTTCCCGGGCTGGCATATCGAATGTTCGGCCATGAGCAGTAAATACCTAGGCGACCGCTTTGACATCCATGGAGGTGGGATGGATCTAGCGGCTACACACCATACCAATGAAATCGCCCAATCGCAGGCCTGCAACCATACCCAACCGGCCACCTACTGGATGCATACCAATATGCTGACAGTGAACGGCACGCGGATGTCTAAATCGGCCGGCAATGGTTTCCTGCCCCATGAACTTTTCAGTGGCAGCCACCCCTTGTTGGAACATGGTTATTCACCCATGGCCGTTCGTTTTTTTATGTTGCAAGCCCATTACCGGAGTACGCTCGACTTCTCCAATGAAGCCTTGGATGCGGCAGACAAAGGCTATAAAAGGTTGATGAACGCCATGGCATTGTTGCCCAAGCTAAAAGCAACAACCAAGCGAAGCGACGTGAAAATCGATGAACTGAAACAGCGTTGTTATGCGGCGATGGACGACGACTTCAACAGTCCCGTGCTGATTGCCGAACTGTTTGAAGCGGTACGTATGGTCAATAGTGTGTACGATGGTAAACTTGCCATCGATGAACTCTCCCTGACGGCACTCAAAGCGCTGATGCAGGATTTCGTCCATGACGTGTTGGGATTGGTAGACGACAAGTCCGGATCGGATGATTTCGAGAAA
>CAZTJY010000083.1:0-18846 GCA_964613725.1 uncultured Parapedobacter sp.
GACCGGATATGTATATTGCTTACATCAATGACATGCTCAACGTTTCCCTTATCGATACGTATATGGAAGAGGTACTTGGGTGGGAATTTTCTGGTCGCTCACCGGAATAGTATTGACGATATCATAAAGTTTCCACAATGAAATTAACAATGGGACGCCAGCACTTGATATGGAAAAAGCAGATGTTCACCGACCTCTCGTTGGATGAGCTCTATAAAATCATGCAACTGCGACAAGAGGTGTTCATTTTGGAACAGGCGTGCGTTTACCAGGACTTGGACGGCAAAGACCAGTTGTCATCCCACCTCATGGCTTGGCACGGCGCCGTTCTGGTGGCCTATACACGGCTTGTTCCTTATGGTCTCTCCTACCCTGATGCGATGAGTGTCGGGCGTGTGGTGACCGCAGCAGGTTTCCGCGGGCAGGGGCTCGGGGCAGAACTGATGCGGCGAAGCATTAACGGGCTGTACGGCCAGTATGGTTATAAAACCATTAAGATCAGCGCCCAACAGCACCTCGGGGCATTTTACGGTCGGCTGGGCTTTGTGCAAACAAGCCGACCTTACATGGATGCCGGCATCCCGCACATCGAGATGACGCTGTTGCCCAAGGAATCATTGGGTTTTGTGGGGGATTCGCTGTAATTTAGCACCGGCGGAATTTGCGGCGCAGTGCGGATTCCCCGGGGTCATTTAAAGCAACTATTGTGAACATCGATTACGAGAATCTTTCGCCCGAAATGATACAGCTGGTTGTTGCTGTTTTTATCATCAGGCTGATCGTCTGGGCTTTTTACGCCAACACCGTACGTAAAACGCTGGAATGCATTTCGCCAGAAAACCGATTGATGGCCCCCAATCAGGCCTGGCTATTGGTGATACCGTTTTTTAACATTTATTGGAACTTTTCCGTGGCATCCCGGGTTGCTGATTCGTTAACCAATGAGTTCTATGACCGAAAGATCGCGGAAGAGGAGAATCCCGGCAGGATAGCGGGCATGTGGTACGCATGGTTATTTTTGCTGTCCAGCATCCCGTTGCCTGCATTTATCTTGGTGACCGTCGGCTTACTGAGCATCATCTATTTCGTAAGTTATTGGGTGAAGGTGAACAATTTCAGGAACCTCTTAGTGGAACACGGGAAACGTAACGAAAAAGAGCAAACCCATGATGAAACTCCGAGAATTGACTGACCACCTGGAATCGATAGCCCCTTTGGACTATCAAGAAGCATACGACAACGCCGGGCTGTTGGTGGGCAGCCCTGAGAAAGATGTGAAGAAGGCGCTCCTCTCCCTGGATTGCACGGAGGCCGTGTTGGATGAGGCCATCGCGGCCGGCTGTGATGTGATCATCTCTCACCACCCGATTGTCTTCAAAGGGCTAAAGCGGTTCAACGGGAACACTTACGTGGAACGTGTAATCATGAAAGCCATCAAATACGACATCGCGCTCTATGCGATCCACACCAATCTCGATAACGTGATGGGGGGCGTGAACAGTAAAATCGCTGAGCGATTAGGGTTGCTCGACACGCGGATACTCAGCCCGAAGGATGATTTGCTCCGGAAGCTGGTGGTGTTCGTGCCCACTGGGCATGCGGAACGTATACGGGCGGCACTTTTTGCAGCGGGTGCCGGTAACATCGGCCGATATGATGCATGCAGTTTCAACACCATGGGCTACGGAACGTTCCGGGCGGGTGAAGGCGCCGATCCGTTTGTTGGCCAGCAGGGGGAACACCACCGTGAAGAGGAAGAGCGTATCGAAGTGATTTATCCCAGCACAAAAGAACGCACCGTATTGCGCGGGCTTTTCGAAGCGCATCCCTACGAGGAAGTGGCGTACGATATCTACCGGTTGCAAAACAACCACCAACGCATTGGAAGCGGCCTGCTGGGGCGGTTGGAAAAACCCATTCCGGAAAGTGACTTCCTCGGTTTACTCAAGGAAAAGCTGGGCGCCAAGGTTATACGACATACGGCACTTCGGGGCAGGTCGGTCGACCATGTAGCCGTTTGCGGAGGTGCCGGGGGATTTCTGCTCGGTCAAGCCATCCGCGCAGCTGCGGATGTATTCGTGACCGCAGATTACAAATACCATGAGTTTTTCGACGCCGAAGGAAAAATTGTCATTGCAGACGTGGGACATTTTGAAAGCGAACAGTTTACGCAGCAACTATTGTTGGAAATTATTCAGAAAAAATTTCCTACCTTTGCAGTCCGTTTGACGGGAGTGGACACGAACCCAATAAATTATTATAGTTAAATGGAACAGACTATAGAACAAAAACTAAGGGCGCTTTGGCAGCTGCAGACCATCCATACCCAGGTCGATAAAATCCGGCAGGTGCGTGGTGAATTGCCGATCGAGGTAAGTGACCTGGAAGACGATATCGCTGGGCTGGAAACGCGTATAGAGAAAATCCGGGGCGAATTGGACGAGTTGGAGGACGCCATCGTCAATCGCCGAAACATGATTCAGGATGCGCAGGCGGCGATAAAGAAATATGAAGGCCAGCTCAACGAGGTAAAGAACAACCGCGAGTATGATGCCATCACCAAAGAGATAGAAATCCAAGGTTTGGATATCCAGGTGAGCGAAAAGAAAATCCGGGAATTCGAGTTCGAAATCAAGAACAAGACGGAGGTTTACGAGGGGACGCTTGAAATGCTGGAAACGGCAAAGAAAGACCTCGAGATAAAGAAAGGCGAGTTGGACACCATCACGGGAGAAACCCAAAAGGAAGAAGATGAGCTGATCAAGAAAGCCGATGACGCGGAAAAGGATATTGAGGAACGCCTACTGCGGGTTTATCGCCGGTTGAGGGGTTCTTTCAAAAATGGATTGGCCGTCGTTTCGATAGACCGCGACAGCTGTTCAGGATGCCACAACAAAATACCACCACAGAAGCAGCTTGAAATCCGCCAGCGCAAGAAAATCATCGTGTGCGAACATTGTGGTCGTGTACTGGTTGATGAAGCACTTGCAGACGAAACGGCAACGGCTCCGGTTGCCTAACTTGAGGCGAATTAAACGATATGAACGCCCGTCTTGTTTTAAACGAGACGGGCGTTTTTTGTCGAATATTTTTAGTAATTTTGCTTACCTTACGATTATTTGACTACGGTAAATGGGTAAACAGACAGCGCCCGATCTGGGCGAGCAACATGAAATACAAGTCTTTGGCGCACGGGTACATAACCTCCGGGATATTGATGTGAGTTTTCCACGGAATGAGCTCGTGGTTGTTACCGGGTTGAGTGGGAGCGGGAAATCCTCGCTTGCTTTCGACACCATCTATGCCGAGGGCCAGCGGCGGTATATGGAAACGTTCAGTGCATATAGCCGCCAGTTCCTAGGGGGTATGGAGCGGCCCGATGTGGACAAGATTTCGGGACTGAGCCCTGTGATATCCATCGAGCAAAAGACCACCAGCAAGAACCCGCGGTCTACGGTGGGTACCATCACGGAGGTGTATGACTTCATGCGGTTGCTCTTTGCCCGGGCCGGTGAAGCCTTTTCCTTTGTGACGGGCAAGCAGATGGAGCGGATGTCGGAAGACCAGGTGGTGGACCGAATCATCGAACAGTTCGAGGGCCAAGCCATCAATGTGCTTGCACCTGTGGTGAAGGGCCGCAAGGGCCATTACCGGGAATTGTTTGAGCAGATTCGCAAGCAAGGGTTTGTGAAAGTACGGGTAGATGGAGAGTTGTTGGACTTGGTGCCCAAAATGCAGGCCGATCGCTACAAGATCCACGATATCGAAGTGGTCATCGATCGGCTCATGGTGACTGAAAAAGACCGCAAGCGCCTTTATACCTCGGTGATGCAGGCCATGAAAATGGCCAAGGGCATCATCAAAGTGAGCGACAAGACCAACAACGATTTTTTCTATAGCCGGTACTTGATGGATGCGGAATCGGGCATATCCTATGACGAGCCGCAGCCCAACACGTTTTCGTTCAATTCGCCCTACGGGGCATGTGAGCGATGTACGGGGCTAGGCTATATCTATGAAATAGACCGCGATGCGGTAGTGCCCGACCCGAAACTAAGCATCATGAAGGGCGGACTCGCACCGCTTGGCCAGTACCGCGATACATGGAACTTCCAGGTGTTGAAGGCCGTCGCGAAGAAATATGACTTCTCGCTGTCGACCCCCATCGAAAAACTCACCGAAGCCCAAGTTGAAATCCTGATGTCCGGTACGGACGAAGAAGTCGTGGTGCCTGTTTCCTATAGCAGCTGGAATAAAAAGGATTACCGAATTATGTTTGAAGGCTTATTTAAAATGTTGGAAGACCAAAGTGACCGGCATGGGCAAAACGGGCTGCAACTGGATGACTTCCGAGCGCAGCGGGTCTGCCCGGTCTGCAAGGGAGCGCGCCTGAAGCGAGAGTCGCTCCACTTCAAGATAGCCGGAAAAAATATCCATGAGCTGGCAACCATGGATATCAGCACGTTGACGGCATGGTTTACCGATGTGGAACAACAGTTGACAGAGCGCCAGCAGGTAATCGCCAAAGAAATATTGAAAGAAATCCGGTCGCGTTTGGGATTCCTCCTCGATGTCGGGCTTAATTACCTGACCCTGGACCGGACAGCCAAGACCCTTTCGGGCGGCGAGGCCCAGCGTATCCGGCTGGCCACGCAGATCGGCTCCCAGCTCGTCAATGTGTTGTATATCTTGGATGAACCAAGTATCGGGCTGCACCAGCGCGACAATGAACGACTAATCGGCGCGCTTAAAAACCTCCGTGATATCGGCAATTCGGTACTGGTGGTGGAACACGACAAAGACATGATCTTCAATGCCGACCATGTGATCGACATGGGGCCGGCTGCCGGAGCCCATGGTGGACTAGTGGTGGCCCAAGGAAAGCCTAAAGATATCCTGACGGCCGATACGCTAACTGCGGCTTACCTCAGTGGTGTCAAAGAGATACCCGTGCCGGCGACACGCCGCACCGGAAACGGCCATGCGCTGCGCTTGCGGGGCGCAACGGGTAATAACCTCCGGGATGTGTCTGTCGAATTTCCGTTGGGTAAGCTCATTCTAGTAACCGGCGTCTCGGGGAGTGGTAAATCGAGTCTCATCACCGAGACGTTATACCCGATTTTGAACCACCATTTTTTCCGCGCCAAAAAGCATCCACTACCCTATCGGAAAGTCGAAGGGCTAGAGCACATCGACAAGGTCATCGAAATCAACCAAAGTCCCATCGGTCGGACGCCCCGATCCAACCCGTCGACCTACACCGGTGTGTTTTCGGACATCCGTTCGCTGTTTGTGCAATTACCCGAATCTAAAATCCGAGGCTACAAGCCGGGAAGGTTTTCCTTTAATGTGAAAGGCGGGCGGTGCGAGACGTGCCAGGGTGCTGGAATGAAGGTCATCGAGATGAACTTCCTGCCCGATGTGCAGGTGCCCTGTGAAACATGCAACGGCAAGCGGTACAACCGTGAAACGCTGGAAGTACGCTACCGGGGAAAGTCGATCAGCGATGTGCTCGACATGCGTATCGATGAGGCAGTTGCCTTTTTTGAAAACATCCCGGCCATTTACCGCAAAATTAAGACGCTTCAGGATGTGGGGCTGGGTTACCTCACGCTGGGCCAGTCGTCCGTGACATTATCGGGTGGGGAGGCACAGCGGGTGAAGCTGGCCACCGAGCTTTCAAAGAAGGATACGGGGAAGACATTCTATATCCTGGATGAGCCGACGACGGGGCTCCATTTTGAGGATGTACGTGTCCTGCTCGACGTGCTTAACCGGCTGGTTGACCGAGGGAACACGGTATTGGTGATTGAACACAACCTGGATGTAATCAAGGTCGCTGACTGGGTGGTCGACCTCGGCCCCGAAGGCGGGGCGGGCGGTGGAGAGATCTTATTCAGTGGCACGCCGGAAGACCTGGTAAATAGCAAAAGGAGCCAGACTGCCCGATTTCTAGCTGCAGAAATGCAAGGTGTAGGCGCGTTTTCGTAACTTTGCCGCTTATGTCAGATATCATCCAGTTGTTGCCAGATGCGGTGGCCAATCAAATTGCTGCAGGTGAAGTGGTGCAGCGCCCAGCCTCGGCAGTGAAGGAACTGATAGAAAACGCGATTGATGCCGGTGCCGACAAGATAAGGCTGATTGTGAAAGATGGGGGCAAGTCGCTTATACAAGTGATTGATAATGGCTGTGGCATGAGCCTAACCGATGCACGGTTGTGTTTCGAGCGCCACGCCACATCGAAAATCCGGAAGGCGGACGATCTGTTTGCAATCCGCACGATGGGGTTCCGGGGGGAGGCGCTGGCTTCCATCGCAGCGATTGCCCACGTTGAACTGAAGACACGGCGTGTGGAAGATGAATTGGGTACACGCATCGAGATTGCGGGATCGGACGTGGTTCGTCAGGAGCCCGAGGCCCTGCCCGCGGGGACGAGCATCTGTATAAAAAATCTGTTTTACAACATTCCGGCTCGTCGCAACTTCTTGAAAAGCAATGCGGTGGAGATGCGGCATATCGTCGAAGAGTTCCAGCGGACCGCGTTAGCATACCCCCATATCTATTTCATGCTCCATAGCGATGGCCAAGAACTTTTCCAACTACCGGCAGAAAGCCTGAAGCAACGCGTCGTGCATGTTTTCGGAAATAGCTATAACCAACGCTTGGTGCCGGTAGCGGAAGAAACGTCCATCATTAACCTCAAGGGGTTTATCGGCAAACCCGAATACGCCAAGAAAACTCGGGGCGAGCAGTATTTCTTTGTCAACAACCGTTTCGTGAAAGATCCATACCTTAACCATGCGGTGTTGAAAGCCTATGAGGGAATCCTGCCCGCGGATAGTTTCCCGTTGTACGTATTGTTTATAGAAATCGATCCGGGAAAAATCGATATCAACGTGCACCCCACGAAAACCGAGATCAAATACGAAGATGAGCGGGCCATTTACGCCATTCTCCAATCGGCCGTAAAGCGGTCGCTAGGACGCTATAATATCACACCCACGCTCGATTTTAACCAGGAAACGGGATTTAGCCGTATGATCAGCCCCAAGCCGCTGGAAGAAATCACCCCACCGTCGATTACCTTCAATCCTGACTATAACCCTTTCGACAACAGCAAATCCGGCGAAGGTCGGCGATCCTCCCCTATCCCAGACCAATGGGAAACCCTCTACCAGATTACGGAAAAGCGGACGGCTACCCAATTGCCGCTACATGGCGAGGACCACGACAGCGCCATTGATTCGGCGCGCCCCATGCGGAAGCAGCCGTTCCAGCTGCATAATCGTTACATCCTTTCCCAGATCCATTCGGGTTTTATCCTTATCGACCAACAGGCGGCGCACGAGCGGATCCTTTTTGAGCAGTTCCGGGAGCAGCAGGAAAACCGCCAGGGAGCAAGCCAGCAAAGCCTGTTCCCGCAGACGGTAACATTCAGTGGATCCGATTTCCAGCTAATCACGGACTTGTTGCCGGATATCCGCGCACTGGGGTTCCAAATCCGTGAGTTCGGGAAAAACACCTTCGTGGTTGAGGGAATCCCTGCAGATTTGACGACGGGGTTGGACGAGCGCGAAGTGCTGGACCGGCTATTGGAGGATTATAAGCATAACCAGGCCCAGCTAAAGCTTTCAAAGCGGGAACAGCTGGCAAAGAGTCTTGCTCGGCATGCGGCCATCAGGCCTGGTGCGGCGCTGACGCCTGAAGATATGGCCGACTTGATTGACCGTTTATTCGCGTGCGAAATGCCGAACGTGTCGCTGAATGGTAAGCCCATAATTCTTACTTTTACCCTGCAAGAACTGATGGAACGGTTTGAGCGCTAAAACAGGAAGAAAATAGTATGTTTAGTAACAACACATCCCCTTTTTCCGGCATGCCGCCGGTCGTTAAGAACCTGCTCATCATCAATGTGATCTGTTTCATCGGTGGCTCGTTGATTTTTCCCCGGGCGAATGACCTGTTCGGCGTGTATTATCCGGATTCGCCCGGATTCCACATCTGGCAGGTCATCACGTACATGTTTATGCATGGTGGCATTGCCCATATTTTCTTCAACATGTTTGCCCTGTTTATGTTCGGGCCGATACTTGAGCAGGTGTTCGGCTCGAAACGGTTCTTGAACTTCTACCTGATTACGGGGTTGGGTGCGTTGGTTTTGCAGTTCGCTGTGCAGGCGATGGAGGTATACATGATTGTGGATTCGTTTTCTGCGAAGGCGTTTCTTTCGGAAATAGACGTGGCCAACCGAAGTGCCCGCGTACTGAGCAGCCTTCCGGTCGAAGCGCGGCAAACCCTTTTGTCAATATACACCACCCCCATGGTGGGGGCCTCCGGTGCGATATATGGCTTACTGATTGCTTTTGGCTATCTGTTTCCCAACACACCGCTGATGCTTATCTTCTTGCCGGTACCAATCAAGGCCAAATACTTTATTCCAGTGATGATTCTTATCGAACTGTTTTTGGGCGTTTCGCGTACAGGTTCTTCCGTCGCTCATTTTGCCCACATCGGCGGGGCCCTATTTGGTTTCATATTGATAAAACTTTGGGGAATACGGCGGCCTAATTATTGGTAAGCTGCGTTTTTCTGCGCGACGTACTAAAAAAATTTTCATATATTAGCCAATGTTATCAAGTGATTATACAGGGAGCGCGCGATGAAAAAGTCATGGGTTGGCGGTTTATGGCACAAGGCTTTCCGTTCAGGGAACCCGTTGTTCCTGTTTATTGGGATAAACATCGTTGTGTTTGTAGGGCTTGGTGTGCTGTCATTGGTTTCGGTGCTCGGCTTTACGGACGTTTCGTTGTCGGGTTACGTACTGCCATGGATCCAGTTGCCTGCATCGGTTTTGGATTGGCTGTATAAGCCATGGACCTTGGGCACGTATATGTTTACCCAACAGGGGTTATTCCACCTCGTGTTCAACATGCTCTGGCTGTTCTGGCTGGGTATCATCTTCCTCGACTTCCTTAAGAACCGGCAATTTACCTTTGTTTACCTGGCCGGGGGGGTCGCCGGCGGGGTGCTTTACTTGCTGGTCTATAACTTGATTCCCGTTTTTAGGGACGAAGCTTTCCGGACCGTGATGATCGGGTCTTCGGCTAGTGTAAGTGCTGTCGTATTTGCTACGGCTACGCTCTTGCCAGACTACAGTATCCGCATGCTCTTTTTCGGCAACGTGAAGCTGAAATATTTAGCGCTGGCATTCATTGTAATCGACGTGTTGGCGATTGCGGGACTTAACGCGGGGGGAAGTATAGCCCATATCGGTGGAGCGCTGTTTGGCTTCGTTTACATCAGGCGATTGCAGAATGGGCAGGACTGGAGCCGGATATTGGGTCGGCGAGAGCACCAGCGGCGAACGCTTCGGGTGGTTAGGAATGAGCGTCCCGTGAATGAGGAACCCTTGGTGCCCAATCAAGAGGTCATCGATCGGATCTTGGATAAGATCTCGCAGTCGGGCTATGAAAGCCTCACGAAAGCGGAAAAGGAAGCTCTGTTCAAAGCAAGCAAACAAGGCCAAAACGAGTATTAACGCATGGCAAGGAAACGCGGGCGTACGAAACGGCTGGGTTTTTTCAGTAAAGCCATGCTGTTGGCCAATGTTCTTGCAGCGGCAGCATTGCTGTTCAGTTATTTGGCACCGATTATTAACCCACAAACGTTCTGGCCCATTGCTTTTTTCGGTATTGCATACCTGCCGCTGTTGGTTGTCAACGGCCTATTTGTGATTTATTGGTTGGTCAGGAACGTGAGGTTTGCCGCCATTTCGTTGTTGGCCATTCTTCTGGGATGGAATACGCTGCAAAAGCATTATGGGTTTAGTTCGGCTGTGCCCGAAAGCGTGGTTGTCTCGCCCGATACAGGCCATATTCGTATATTGACTTATAATGTTCATTTTTTCAGGCAGTTTGACCAAAAGGATACGAAGCTCACTATCCGAGAGCAAGCGGTGCGGGTGATGGGCGATGTGTCGCCGGATGTCATCTGTATTCAGGAGTATTATACCCGCCAAAAAGGCGAATATAATATGGCTGATGTTTTTGAGCGCGAAATCGGCATGCCCTATCGGTATATATCGCCCACAGCAGCAAACGACTACGAGGCGTATGGGATGGCTATATTTTCGCGTTTCCCGATCGTTGGGTCTGGGGTTCTGCCGGAACATGAGTACGGGGTGAATCGTATTATTTACGCGGATATCGATAAAAATGGCCGGATTTTCCGGGTGTACAACGTCCACTTGCGTTCGTTTGGTTTTCAGAAAGAAGATTACGATTTTATCAACAACCCATCGAAAACCATTGAAAAAGACGCTGCTTCAACCAAACGTATCGGCGCCCGGTTGAAACACGCCTTTACGGCGCGGAGCGCACAGGCAGTTGAACTGCGGGAACATAGCCAGGCATGTAACCTCCCCTACCTTATTGCTGGTGACTTCAACGATACGCCCCTATCATACGCGGTGAATGAAGTTTCGGCTGGAATGAAGAATGCTTTCCGCGAAAGCGGTCGCGGTTGGGGCGTTACCTATAATGGGGATTTCCCCAATTTCCAGATCGACTATATCCTCAGCAGCCAGGCTTTTGACGTACTGCATTACCAGATCATCAAAGTCAAGCTATCGGACCACTATCCGGTGTGGGCGGATTTTCAGCTTAATTGATAAAAGGGGCGGAGCGGGTTGTTTCATCAGGCAGGTTGGCGCGACGACCTTGGAATAGCAGCGAGAACAGGACAACCCCCGCGCAGCCCACCAAATTGAGCCAGAGGAATGCCATCACATCAAACCACCAAAACGACACGACCATGATTTCGGTGAGGATTGCAGCCGTAAGCACCGCGCGCGCGCCGGCTCGCTTCACATAGAATGCTACGATGAAAATGCCCAGGATGGTACCGTAGAACAGCGAGCCCAGGATATTTACGGCCTCCAATAAATTTCCCAATTTGCTGGCATATAACGCGATGATGACGCAAAAGATGCCCCATATAAATGTGAATATCCGAGATGCGTAAAGGTAACCCCGCTCGGTGCCGGCCTTTTTTACAAAGCGTTTATAGATATCGATTACCGTGGTGGATGCCAATGAATTGATGGCGCTGGCTGTTGCGCCCATTGAGGCCATGAATACGATGGCCACGAGTAGGCCGATGAGGCCCCGCGGGAAGTTCTCGGTGACGAACGCCAAGAAGATGTAGTTATTGTCGTTGGTGTCGGCCAGCGCATCGTTTTCCTGCATCAGCGCCACCAGGTCTTCCCGGATTTCCTTAGCGCGCACATCGGACTGTTGCAGTTGGTTGCGCACGTCCGATACCACGGCTCCATCATCCCTGTCCAAGGCGGCGGTAAGCCGGCGGATCTGAGCTTGCTTTTCGTCGAACACCTGTTTGTGCGCGGCCTTCAGTTCGTCAACTTGAGGCGCAAACTCGCTTTGCTCGATTTTATGGAGCTCGTATTTATTGAAAAATATAGGCGGACTATTGTACTGGTAAAAGGCAAACACCAGGATACCGATGAGCAAAATAGAAAATTGCATAGGTACTTTCAGCAGCCCATTCATGAGCAACCCGATCCGGCTATCGCGGATGGATGACCCTGTGAGATACCGGCCTACCTGGCTTTGGTCAGTACCAAAATAAGACAACTGCAGGAAGAAGCCACCGATGAGCCCGCTCCAAAGCGTATATTGGTTATTCCAGTCGAACGAAAGGTCAATTGCATTGGCTTTGCCCGATTTGCCGGCGATATGCAGGGCTTTCATCAATCCGATGTTTTCGGGGAGCATATAAATAACCAGGACCCCGGCGGTGACTAGTCCTCCGAAGATGATGGTCATTTGAAGGAGCTGGGTGTACGAAACGGCTTTTGTGCCCCCATACACCGTATACAACACCACAAGCGCACCGATGAATAGCGTGGTATAGACCACATTGATCTGCAAAATGCTCGACAAGATAATCGCGGGAGCATAGATGGTGATTCCTGTTGACAGGCCCCGCTGAATAAGGAAGAGAAAAGCGGTAAATGCACGTGTGCGTACATCGAAGCGCTTTTCGAGGAATTCATAGGCTGTGAACACTCGCAGCCGATGGAACATGGGTACAAATGAGATGCTCAGCACAATCATGGCTAATGGCAGGCCAAAATAGAACTGGACGAAACTCATGCCCGAGGAGTAAGCAAGCCCCGGAGCCGAAAGAAACGTGATCGCGCTGGCCTGTGTGGCCATTACGGAAAGGGCTACATGGTACCAGGGCAACGATTTGTTACCCAGCAGATATCCGTCTATATTACGGATGCCCCTGCTTTTATATACGCCGTATGCGACGATGAGCAGCAGTGTACAGAACAGGACAATCCAATCCGTCGCACTCATCCAAAATAATTGGTGAAATAATAAAACAGCAGGATTAAAACCAGTAACCAGCCGATTACGATCCAATAGAATCGTTTCCAGCTGCGGACAAATGGCGGTAGCCCTTTATCCCTACCTATCATGCTCACGGCCTTTGAGCAAGGTGCCGACGAAGAAGCCTGCAAACAGCAGCCCCGCCACGACGCCGATGACGGCACCGAGGAAACCTTCTTGGGCGATCACGCCGGTCAAACCGCCAAATATAGCACCAAGCAGGTAGAAATACGAGTTGATGTTTCTTCCGGTGGAGTGCTCTTCGATGTGTTTTTCCATATCCATATCCATGTCCGTTTAATCAATGGGTTTTGCCAACAAATTTACGAATAATCTGTATGCACCCGGTACGCCGGCGGGCAATTGCCTGAAAAAAGCGAGCGATGTATAAACAAAGTTACCTTTGCCATAGCGGGCGACCAACAGCGAGCCGTCGCTGGGCGACTCGTCTGGGTCGTTTACGCGCAAGGGGCGGAGGAACTGTTCCGCGGCTTCACCCGCAAAATAAAGCCCGCGTTCCTGCACCCATCCCTCGAAATCGGCCTGTGTAATCTTGTTCGGGTAATTCAATACCGTGCTACGGGGAAGTTGTATCGTTATCGGTGCGGATTCGTCGGTTACCCTCACGCTACTGAGCTCCATTGGGTACGGGCCGATGTCTGTTGTGTGTAACCCCCGGCTTACGTTATATTGCACAACCAGTGTACCCCCAGCTTCAACATATGCCATCAACCGTGGTTGCAGGTGTCGCATCCGTTGGTTGACATTGTATAACCGGACACCGGTGACAATGGCATCATATTTTAACAGGTTGCCCGACAACACCTCCTGTTCGGTCAGCACCGTGACTTGTAGGCCAATCTCGCGCAAGGCCTCCGGAATGAGGTCGCCAGCACCGGGCAGGTAGCCGATGTGTTTTGCCGATACGCCAGTTTCAACCTTGCTGAGGCGAGCCTTGGCCGTGGGGAACCAGGTGATTTTCGGGATGTGATCGTAATTAATTGTCTGAAAGGCGCGTGCCGTCTCAGTTCCATCGGGATATTCCAGTACGATGGCCAGCGAGTCGTTCAGTGCCTCATTTTCTGCGGGGTATACGGTGATTTGGGACGTCGTTTCTTCCGATTTCGAGGAAAAACGCAGCGACACTTCGCTCGGCTCGGCACGCCACCCAGGAGGCAGTCGCAAGCGAGCGACCGCAGCGACGGCAGCTTGGGTGTGGCCAATAAACCGGACTTCTATGGACTTGGCTTCAGTGCCGTTGAACACCAGTGCTTTCTGGCCGATGTTGGCCGTGATCCGAGGTGCGATGGCCAGCGGTTCGTACACTTCGCCACGTACGGGATGCGTATACTTATAAACGATAGGCCGCTCGAAAGCCAGGGCTTTTCCGTTGACGGATAGTTCAATGGAAGTTTTCGGACCGTCATGGTTGAGGGGTTGCCCGATATCGATCTGACGGGCCACGGCATATCTGCCTAATCCACGGGCGTGCCGCAACCAGTAGGGCTGGGTGGTGTTGTCGGCTGTGAATGTAGTCGACTGTTCATAGGGTTCGTTGAATGGCAGGGGGCTGTCATCAACGGTTACTGTTACATTCGGTCTCCGCACGACATATGACGTGGTTATCGTAGTCTGCTCTCCTACTGCGAGCTTCGAAACGGGGGCGTAGCTTTCAAACCATATCCCGCCGCACGCCAGGATAAGGTTTTTGATTTCATTTATTTTTAAATTTTTCCAAGGACCGTTTTCTATTTCGGAGACCCGTTCCAACAGCTCCAGGAGGCCGTCTATGGACTTTTCGGGATGCTCCATGTCAAATTGTTCGTCGATTTGGTCGACCAGTCGGCCGATTTGCTCGCCCCCCACGATGCGCTTCCATGACGTTTCGATGCCTTCGAATAGGGTATTTCTAGGGGCATCCCCGGCCAGGACCTCAAAGCGTTCCACAGCGAGTCCGCGTTGGCGTGCGGCACCGAAGCCCTGGCTTTTGTGTTTCGAGCGGCTTTCGGCCGCAATTTCGCCATACGACTCACCGATGAGTGGATTGTATTGGCCGATATCGACCATGAGGTGGCTTGACGATGGCGGAGACCCCTGGAAGAAGCTCGATGTATTCCAAAGGAGCCGTTTGGGTTGCCATGGTGTTACGGCGGTTAGTTGTTCGGGGAAACGGTTGGGGTCGGCCGCAGCCTCGAACGCTTCGATGGCCAGCAGTGCCGATGCCTGGTGGTGTCCATGGCCGGCGCGCTGGTCGGGCGGGAACCGCGTGATGATGACGTCAGGCTTGAACTGTCGGATGACCCATACGGCGTCGGCGAGTATGCGCTCCCGGTCCCAGATGTGGAAGGTCTCTTCGGGAGTTTTCGAGAAACCGAAGTCAATTGCCGACGAAAAGAACTGCTCCCCCCCATCGACTTTGCGCGCTTCGAGCAATTCGTTAGTACGGATAAGGCCTAGTTCTTCGGCCTGTTCTGTGCCGATGAGGTTCTGGCCCCCGTCGCCCCGTGTCAGGGAAAGATAGCCCGTTCGGAAGTGTTTTTCCTTGGCCAGCCACGCAATAAGTCGGGTGTTTTCATCGTCGGGGTGAGCTGCGAAATAGAGTACTGAACCTAATGTATTTAGCTTCTTTATCGATTGTTTAATTTTGCCCGGATGTTGCGGTTGAACCGTCTGGGCGATGGCGGATAGGGCAAAGGAAAGAAATAATGATGTTAAGGATACAGCGTGTTTTGTGTTCATGGCTTAAAGATAATGCTTGTCATGCTCAAAACAAAAGCCGTCTCGCTTAAAACGAGACGGCTTCTGCAATTAACAATTAAAAAATCATTCGATCTTAAAGCCCTTTGCCTTGCGTAACTTTAAGAAGTTAACCTTTAACAACGGTAAAGATACGATAAAGAAAAGAACGGTTGGGGTGGTGCGAAACACAAGTTTTCCACAGGCGCGTGGTTTTCCACAGGATGTCGGTGGAAAAACGAGCGCTGTTAGCTCTTGTCAATCGACCCTAAAACTCGCTTCATGAAGGTATTGAGGGCTTCTTTGCGAGCGACCCCTGATTTTACCAGCTTGTCTACTTCGATCGCACCGTACATGTTGGAGATGAGCTCACCAATGACATCCAATTCCTCATCTTTCAATGAAGGGACTTCGGTTAGTGACTCCAACGTCTCGATGGCTTCTAGTACATAGTCTTGGTCGTTCTGCTCGATAAACTCGGTGAGGTGTTTAATTATGGGTAACTTCATTGAACAGATCAATTAGAGGGTCGAACTTGTTGGTTTGCACCTGATTTACCAATTTACCACCTTTGAATGCGGCAAAAGTTGGCAGGTTGCTTACATTCGCGAGTTGCCTGGATTGGGGGAACCGCTCGGCATCGGCGATGACAAACGGGATCTGGTCATTTTCCGAAGCCAACTTCTTGAACTTCGGTTTCATGATTTTGCAATTGCCGCACCATGTGGCCGAATATTGGACGAGAACGACGTCGTTGTTTTTTACGATGTCGGCCAAGTTATCATTTTCTAGTTCTTGTAACATGTCTATTAATTTTTAAACGAATAAGTGGATAGGTGGATGTATTAAAAAGGCCAGTGAGCAATCCTTTAAGGTCGTCCACGGGCCTTTGTAAATCTGGTAAGTACGATGAATGTTAATTCATCGCCGGCTGGGTGGACAGGTATGCGGCTACACCATCACGGGTAGCGTTCATAGCCTCTTTCCCTTCTTCCCAGTTTGCTGGGCATACTTCTCCGAATTTCTGCACGTGAGTGTATGCGTCGATCAAACGAAGATATTCTTTTACATTGCGGCCCAACGGCATGTCGTTTACGCTTTCGTGGAACACTTTTCCTTCCTCGTCGATGAGGTAGGTGGCGCGGAATGTGACGTTTGACCCTTCAAACACGAAACCGAACTCTTCGCTTTCCTTTTCTTCGCCTTCCAGTATGCCCAGTACTCGGGAAAGGTTACGGTTCGTATCGGCAAGAATGGGATAGGTCACCCCTTCGATGCCGCCATTGTCTTTCGATGTATTTAACCAAGCAAAGTGTACTTCGTTGGTATCGCAAGAAGCGCCGATAACAATCGTATTCCGCTTTTCGAATTCAGGAAGGGCCTCTTGAAATGCGTGCAACTCGGTAGGGCATACGAACGTGAAGTCTTTGGGGTACCAAAACAACAACACTTTCTTTTCCTTCTTGGTGGCTTCTTCAAAAATATTGATTAACAGATTATCGCCAAGGTAATCGATGGCGTCAACGGTGATGTTTGGGAACTTTTTTCCTGTAAAACTCATAGTAATATATCCTTTATTTTTGTCGCTGCAAAGGTAAGGTTTATTATGTTGGATAAATATCGTTTTTATTGATGTGCGATATAAAACATCTATTGGTCGAGTCTTTTGATTTTGGAATTACAATTCTTTTGAACCCCTGGGGTATGGGGTTGCGATGCAACTGTTTTTTTTCGATTTATCTGGTAAAATCGTATGTTTGCAAGATTGAGCTGGCCCTGTAGTTCAACGGATAGAATAGAAGTTTCCTAAACTTTAGATATGGGTTCGATTCCCGTCGGGGCTACCGAGAGGCTCCAAAGAGAGCCGAGAAGATTCAAAAGGGGCTGTCTAAAAAGCCTCAATTAAGAAAAGGAATCCCCGATACAGATAAAGTGTCGGGGATTTTTTTGTTTGTCCTAAAAAAAGCTTATTTTTAGGTATCCCCAAACAAAGCTATGAAGGTACAATTTAAAGCATTGCCATCCCATAGTCCGAGCCTATTTCCGGAAGATATTTTTTCAAGGATCCCCGAGAACCATCCTGTACGTTTGGTGAACGAAGTAGTTGACAAGCTTGATATCGGGCAGCTTATCAAGCATTACAAAGGTGGTGGCACGACCAGTTTCCACCCTCGTATGATGATCAAGGTGCTGTTCTATGCCTATCTGAATAACATTTATTCGTGCCGTCGTATCGAGAAGGCCCTTCAGGAGAACATCCATTTCATGTGGCTTTCGGGTCACAGCATGCCGGACTACCGTACGATAAACTACTTCCGGGGCAAAAGACTTAAAGGCCATATCCAGGGACTTTTTGCCGATGTTGTCCGTTTGCTTGCCGAACTGGGCTATGTAAGCCTAAAGGTCCAGTACATAGATGGTACGAAGATCGAATCGGCGGCAGGCCGTTACACTTTTGTATGGAAAGGTTCGGTGGAAAAGAACAAAGCAAAACTGGAAGCAAAGATAAGCAGTGTCCTATCGGATATCGAATCACAGATCAGGGAGGACCAATCGGAACTGGGCAGGGATGAAACACCGCGGTCCATTGACAGCATCGAACTGCGTGACAGACTTTCTTTACTGAACGAAAAGCTCAAAGAAGCAGCAAAACCTACCCAAAAACAGCTTAAAAAGCTGCGGGAAGAACATCTTCCAAGGCTGGAAAAGTACGAAAAGCAATTGGCTACACTGGGGGAAAGGAACAGTTACAGCAAAACCGATGAAGATGCCACCTTCATGCGGCTGAAAGATGACCACATGCAGAACGGGCAGCTCAAACCGGCCTACAACACGCAGATCAGTACGGAAGAACAGTTCATCACACACTACAGTATCCACCAGACAAGCACCGATACCACCACATTGGAAGACCATCTTGATAGCTTCCAAGATCAATATAACAGGCAGAGCGATGTGGTGGTGGCCGATGCCGGTTACGGAAGTGAGGAGAACTATGAAATGCTGGAATCAAAAGGGATAGAAGGCTATGTTAAGTACAATTATTTCCATAAGGAGCAGAAGCGTGCACAGAAGAACAACCCTTTCCTACCTCAAAACCTGTACTACAACAAGGAGGAGGACTTCTATGTATGCCCCATGGGACAACGGATGGAGTTTGTAGGTAAGGGAGCGCGGGAGAGCACTAATGGATATGTCTCCCAGGTGAGCTATTACGGAGCCAAGCGCTGCGAAGGCTGCCCCATGCGGGGTCAGTGCCATAAGGCCAAAGGCAACAGACGGATCGAAGTTAACCACCGTTTGAACGAACTCAAGGCCAAGGCACGCGAACGTCTAACATCGGAAACAGGAAAGTACCACCGCAGTAAACGCCCCATAGAAGTGGAGGCGGTCTTTGGCCAGATGAAAAGCAATAACCGTTTCAACAGGTTCTCCATGAGGGGACTTGATAAGGTCGATATCGAGTTTGCTCTGATGTGTATAGCACATAACCTGAGAAAATGGTCGAAAAAGCTCCTGAAAACAACTTCGTCAGGCCCAAACAACGAACCTAAATACAATAATCCGCTTATTTATGACCCCAAATGGATAAACTACCCATATCAACCATTGGTCGCATAGAGTAACATCCTAAAACATTAGAGACTATCAAGACGATACAAAACGAAAGAAGGCGCCCTTTTTAGACACCTTC